>JACZTQ010000215.1 GCA_022573605.1 Pseudomonadota bacterium
GTGCTACTTTCCCACCCCTCCTCCCCGCCCAACCCCCGTTCATGCCCGGGTACCATCGGTGACTGGTCCGGGAGGAGGGGTGGGTGGCGGCGCCGGAAATCCGCAAAGCGGATTTCGTCACGGGCAAAGACTCTTCGGCGCCGGAAATCCGCAAAGCGGATTTCGTCACGGGCAAAGACTCTCGCGCTCATTCCGCCGCCAGCCCGGCCACGCGCAACCTGGCGATCGCCTCGCGCCGGCGGCTGGTGAAGCCGTCCTCGGCGCCGCGCCGCCGGGTCCGGGCGGCCAGTTCGTGCTCCGCCTCGCGCCAGCGTCCGGCCCGGATGCCGGCCTCGATCAGCAGCCGCGCGAACACGTCGCGCTGGGCGTGGCTGCCGCCGATCCGCTGCAACGCCGGCCGCGCCCGACGCAGCTGATCAAAGGCAACGTCATAGTTGCCGGCCCGGAAGGCGGCAAGCCCGCGCGCCTCGGGCAGCCCGGCCACCGCCGCCACCTCGTGCATGTCGTGGTCCGAGCGCCGGGCATCGCGGGCGAGGCGGGCGATCAGCCGCTCGGCCTCGGCGTCGCGCCCGCCGCCATGGAGCGACAAGAGATAGTGCAGGTCGGCGAAGACCACGGCGCCGTCCTCGACCCGGCCCGCCGCCAGCGCCGCCAGTTCCTCCCAGCGATCGCCGACATCGACGCCCTCGATCTCGAGCCGCACCAGCATCGCCGCGCCGTTCGAGATATCGCGGTAGTCGTCGGTATGCTCGGCCCGCACCTTGTCGTCGTAGAGCTCCAGCACCCGGTCGTGATCGCCCCGGTCGAGATGGAACAGCGCCAGGTGCCACCACACATGAGTGCCGAAATTGTTGCAATGCGCCCAGCGCCCGGATTGCGAGGACAGCCAGGCGATGCCGGTGTCGTTCCGGGCCGTCATGTCGTAGACATGGGCCACCGCGTGCAACCCCCAGGCGTCGTCGGGCGCAAGGTCGAGCCCGGCCCGGCCGGTGCGCTCGGCCTCGCCGTAAGCGCCGTTTTCCTCCAGCGCGAAGGCCATGCAGCCCATGGCATAGCCCGCATGGGGGTGCGCCGGGCCGTAATGCTCGATCACCGAGCGAACCGAGCGCAGCATCCCGCGCCGGTCGCCCAGCACGAAGCGGATGGCGTGCACCAGCTTCATCGCCAGGGCGTCTTCCGGATGCCAAATCAGCACTGCGTCCAGCATCACCGCCGCCTGCGACGGCCGCCCGGCGAGATAGGCGGCGAGCGCCCTGAGGTAGCTTTCCTCGCGCCGGGTCGCCCCCGCGGTGGCGATGGCCGCCCAGCCCTTGTCCAGCGCCTCGGCCGCCACCGGCGTCAGTTCCGAGCGCCCCAGCAGCAGGGTGAACATCCCCTTCGCGGCCCAGCCAAGCGCGAACTCCGGCGCGCGCCTGAGCGTCTCGGCCAGGTGCTCCGGCGTGCTGGCGGAATGCGCCAGGAAGCCCGAGACCGTACGTTCCCAGGCCGCCCCCGCCTGATGATCCTCCAGGGTCATGGGCAAACCGTTGACGTCGAACATGGGCATTGTCGGCATCCTTGTGGTTGCCGGCCGGGGCGCCGGCGGGCTTTTTGTTGCCGGCCGGGCGCCGGCGGGCATCTCGATGCCATAAGATGCCCGCAATGTTGCGTGAAACCGACACCCGTTCACCCAGTTGTGACCGCCGGCGATGGAAAAACCCGCTCGGAAACCGTAAAACCCGATGAATCGGGTCGGGCTTGAAATAATTGCACATAAACGAACCGGGAGGACGGATTGCAGCGTGGTCACCTGATCCTGTCGCTTGGCGCCCTGATTGGCGTCGGCGTTGCGGCGTTCGTGGCCCGGGGCGGCTTCGGCGGCGAGGGCGTGCGCTACTTCCTCGGCGCCCTGCTGGGCGGCTTTGCCGGTTACGGGCTCTACCACGCCTCGTTCGGCTTCACCGGCGCCTGGCGGCGCCTGAGCCGCGAGCGGCGCGGCGCCGGGCTGCGCGCCCAACTGGTGCTGATCGGCCTGACCTGCGCGGTGACCTATCTGCTGATCGGCTACCAGGATGTCACCGGCTGGAAGATGCACCCGGTGATCATGCCGATGGGGCTGATGAGCGCGATCGGCGCGTTTGCCTTCGGGGTCGGCATGCAGCTCGGCGGCGGCTGCGCCTCGGGCACGCTGTTCACCACCGGCGGCGGCTCGACCCGGATGGGTGTCACGCTGGCCTTTTTCATCCTCGGCTCGGTCTGGGCCACGGCGCATATTCCGGAATTCTGGGCCAGGTTGCCGCAGATCACCGGCATCCCGAATATCCCCGGCGCCTCGCTGATTCGGGAGTTCGGGCCGCTGGGCGGGCTGGCGGCGCTGGGGGCGCTGCTGGCGGCGATCTGGCTTGGCACCGTGGTGATCGAGCGGCGCGCCCACGGCGCCCTGGAGCCGGAGCGCGCGACCGAGTCGCTGGTGGCGGGAAAGTGGTCGCTGCGGGCCGGCGCGGCGGCGCTGGCGCTGGTCGGGATCGGCTGCTTCGTGCTGTTCCAGCGCCCCTGGGGGGTGACGGCGGGGTTCGCGCTGTGGGGCGCCAAGATCCTCGATGCCGCCGGCATCGCGGTCGCCGACTGGGACTACTGGCAGGGCTGGCGCCAGGGGCAGCTCGAGGCCAGCGTGTTCGCCAACCGCACCTCGGTGATGAATTTCGGCATCGTCCTCGGCGCCATGGCGGCGGCCAGCATGGCCGGGAGGTTTGCCCCGCAATGGCGGCTCTCGGCGCGCGACATCCTCACCGCGGTGATCGGCGGGCTGCTGATGGGCTACGGCGCGCGGCTGGCCTATGGTTGCAATATCGGGGCTTTCCTCGGCGGGGTGGTGTCGGGCTCGCTGCATGGCTGGTGGTGGCTGGTCTGGGGCTTTGCCGGCAGCCTGCTGGGCACCCGCCTGCGCGCCATACTGGAGATGGACCCGCCGCTGCCGCCGCGCCGCGCCACGATCTGAAACTGAACAGGGAGACTTGCCATGAACCGCCTCGTTACCTTCCTCGCCGCCGTCCTGATCGCCGCCTCCCTGGTTGTTTCTCTGACCCAGGCGGGCTCGATCGCCCCGCGCGCGGGTTGGGCGGTGCACGACACCGGGCAGGGCTACAAGGAGCTGCTCGCCAACCTGAAAGCGGCGATCAAGGCCGAAGGCATGTATCTGGTCACCCAGGCCGGACCGACCGCGGCGGCTTTGAGACGCGGCATCACGATTCCGGGCAACCGGGTGCTCGGGGTCTACCGCAACGACTACGCGGTGCGGGCGCTGGCGGCCAGCACGGCGGCGATGATCGAGGCGCCGATCCGGTTCTACGTGACCGAGAACGCGGACGGCACGGCGACGCTCTCCTACCGGACCCCGAGTGCGGTGTTTGCGCCCTATCTCGACGAGGGCGGCGCCGAGTTGCGCGCCATCGCCGCCGAGCTCGATGCGATCTTTGCGTCCATCGCCGCGCGCGCCGTGGCGCGGTGAACTTGGCGCTGGACAGCTTCGGGCCTTTCGCCTAAAACCCGCCAACCCGCTCCGGCCCACTGGCCGGCGCCCGGCGCCCAGGTAGCTCAGTTGGTAGAGCAGCGGACTGAAAATCCGCGTGTCGGTGGTTCGAATCCGCCCCTGGGCACCATACTTTTCAATGACTTAGGGAGCTGGAAGGCACAGCGCGGGCCGCGTGCGTGTAATTTTCGTGTAATCAGGGCAGCTTTTTCACGTTCAATCCGACCACCTTGCCCGCATCGGTCGTCTCGATTCTCTGGCCCAGTTTGTCCATCGCTGCCTGTATGTGCGCGCCGTTCTGATGGGCGTAGCGCGCAACCATCGCCAATGTCTTGTGACCCGAGATGCGCTGGACGGTCGGAAGGTCGACGCCCGCCTGGACCAGATGGGTTACAGCGGTATGGCGCAAAGTGTGCGGCGTGATCTGGTCCGGGTCGAGTCCCGCCCGCTCTGCTGATCGGCGGAAGGCCTTTCGAATGGTGTGGACGTGACCCTCGCGGCTGGCAGGTGATGGGAACAGCCACGGACAGCCGGGCGGAAGCATCTGCATCCGGGTTTCAAGATAGTCGGCCAGCGCCCCAGTGATCGGCTGTTCGCGCGGCCCCGCCTTTGCCCTCGGTATCCAGATCACCCGGCGACCGGGATTGGTGTTGTCCCGGCGAATGGCGAGAATCTCCGAATGGCGCATGCTGGTGTGCAGCCCGACCATTACGAAGGCATGCACATTCTCGTTCTGATCTTGCGCCGCCGCTGCGAGCAGATCGGCGCATTGCCCCTTGGTCAGATAGACAATTCGCCCATTCTCTTCCTTGAAGCGATTGATCTTGGCGGACTTCGATTTGATCCATCCCCATTCGACGGCCTTGTTCAGGAGTTGGGACAGCACCGCCAGTTCACGGTTCACCGTCGCCGGTGCAGCGCCAGCGCGGGTCCGCGCCCGCTTGTATCGCTCGATGTCGAAGGATGCGATCTGGCCCAGCGGGCTGGTGCCGAAGAACGGGACAAGGTGCTGCCTTAGCTGGCGATCCTTGGCTCTGATGTTCTTGCCGCCTTCTTCCTTAAGTTTCTCAACGTATTTTACGGCCGCCTCACGAAATGCCAGCGGCGTCTTGCGCCCATCCGGCAGTTCCAGACGGTCCCGCCGCGCATCGGTTCTCGCGATGGCGATGAAGTCCTCGGCCTGCTGGCGCGTTACGCCGTCGGACTCACGGCCTATCACCCGGTGAATCCGCCTCCGGTCGACCATCACATTGACGGAGAAAACCCCATCGCCGGACGCATCGCGACGAAACGTGATGCCGTGTTCAGAAATCGACTGTTTGGCGGGTAGTGTCCGCATCGCTGGGCGCGTGAGTTTTGAGAACCGTTTTGCCATGGTTGACCTCAGAAGGGAATTTCGTCGTCCGCGCTGCCGGTGTGGGTCTTTGCCGGATCTCTAACTTGCGGCAATTCGTCCTTATCTTCTTCACCCTGTGCGATGCGCTGAATTGTTTCCCAATGCTCGGCGATTCGTTCCCGGTTAACCGACTTTTCGTCCCGATCGAATTGCCATCGTTTGGGATCACCACCTCCAACCCAACGGCCCCTCCAAAAATAGCCATTCTCGCAAATCACTGCCCAGACCTCCTGCTCTTCGTAGGTCATCAAATGCGGAGCTGCCAATCCCAAGGAGATGAGCCGCTCATAGTCTCTGACGTGCCATAGGTAACCTGCGCGAGCTCCTAAGGTCGGTTCGGAGTTAATGTCACGCCATGTGTTCACAATCATGGAGTCGATTTTCTCAACGATTGTCGATTCGATGAACGACGATTTCGTCCTCCGCTGAGATCGCGCTGCCAATTCACAAAGGTAGTTCAGGCGAGGGTCCAAACGAATCGAAACCGTCTCGGATCGATTGAGTTTTGCGCCGGGTCGATTGAGATTTGCGCCCGTAAGAATATTCCCCGTAGGTTTTGCCATCGTGTCCTCGTGTCGAAACGTCCGTCATGAGCCATTTACGCATTCATGTGTTGATTTGCAATACGTGTGGTGCTGTTTTGTGCCGATACAACCCGAATGGGCACCTTGAACACCTATCAAGCAGGAACGAACCATGAAAATCAAGACCGAGACCCACCGCGTCTTCCTCCACCCCGATGGTCGGATGGACCGTAAGAACACCGCGATCTATCTGGGCTGCGCCCCGAAAACTCT
>JACZTQ010000216.1 GCA_022573605.1 Pseudomonadota bacterium
CCCATCCGCGCCCGCACGACGGCGTCTCGACCGAGATCCACCGCAGCGGCGGACCGCTGACCCTGGTGCCGATGCCCGACCGCGACGGCTGCCCCTGCTGCTCGGTGGTGTGGATGGCGCCGGGGCCGCGGGCGACCGATTTGCACGCCCTCGACGACGCCGCGCTGGGGGCGGAACTGACCGCCGAGACGATGGGCCTGTTCGGCCCGCTGGAGATCACCGGCCGGCGCGCGCTGTGGCCGATCATCGGCCAGATCGCCGCCCGGCTCGACGCCCAGCGCCTCGCGCTGGTGGCCGAGGCGGCCCATGTCGTGGCGCCGATCGGCGCCCAGGGCCTGAACCTGAGCCTGGCCGATATCGAGACCCTCGCCCGGCTGGTCGAGGACGCCCGGGCGGCGGACCGGGACATCGGCGCGCCGGGCCTGCTGGCGGCCTACCAGCGCCGGCGCTACCCGGAGATGGCGGCCCGGGTGGCGGCGATCGACCTGCTGAACCGCGCCGCCCGGGCCGAGGCGCAACCGCTGCGCGATCTGCGCCGGGCCGGGCTGAAGGCGATCCATGATATCCGCCCGCTGCGCCGGCTGGCGATGCGCTGGGGGTTGGGGGTTGGGAGCTAGGGAGGGCATTCCGCCCCCACCTCGAGAGGTGTCCACGTGTGGGCACCAGGTTAAGCACTTGATATAATGGAAAAAGTTCTGTGGGCGGTTTTTATGGTTAACGCACCGTAGGGCGGGGTTTACCCCGCCATCCCGGCCCGGCCGGATCGGTGGCGGGGTGAACCCCGCCCTACGGCGGCTCGGGGTGCGGTGAGCGGCGCGGCCCGGACACCGCCTCCCCCCTGCCCTCTCCCCCAACCCCTCTCCCAGAGGGAGAGGGGCGCGCCTCTCCCCCTCCCTTGGGGTGGGGGGAGGGCGGTGCGCACGGGACGACGGTTCGGAGTGAGTTCATCCCGTTCCAAGCGCCGCCAGACAAAAAAACGGGGAGCCTTGCGCTCCCCAGTTCCGTGTTCAGACCTGTGTTCTTGACTGCCCGGTGGTCTTTCGCCTGCGGCCTGTTTTCCTTGCCTGCGAGGTCCGGAGGCGCCGCCCCCGGACCCCGCCCGATCTAGCTGCAACCCGAGGTGCCCCCGCAGGTGTCGCACTTCATGCAGGTGCCGTTGCGGACCAGGGTGAAGTTGCCGCAATCGCCGCAGGCGTCGCCCTCGTAGCCCTTCATCCGGGCCTCGGCGACCCGGCCCATCGCCGCGCTGGCGCCCGATCCGGCCACGGCGCCAACCGCCTCCAGCGCCATCGGGGCCGCGGCAACCGGGGCGCCGACGGTCTCCACCGCCATCGAGGCCATGGCGCCGCCGCCGCCGTTCAGCACCAGCAACTCGGTCGGCAACCGCTTGCGCAAATAACCGCTCGACGAGAACTGCCGGATCATCGCGATCGCCGGCTCGGCCATGTCCCGCCCGGCGGCCTCCAGGTTCGAGCGGCCCTCGGCCTCGCCCCCGCCCAGATCGTCGAAACGGGTGCCCTGGGGCTCCACATGGGCCAGATCGGTGCGGTCGAGATAGGAGATCGCCAGCTCGCGGAAGATGTAGTCGAGGATCGAGGTCGCGTTCTTGATCGAGTCGTTGCCCTGGACGATGCCGGCGGGCTCGAACCGGGTGAAGGTGAAGGCCTCGACGAAGGTCTCCAGCGGCACGCCGTATTGCAGCCCCACCGAGATGGCGATGGCGAAACTGTCCATCATCGCCCGGAACGACGAGCCCTCCTTGTGCATGTCGATGAAGATCTCGCCCAGCGAGCCGTCCTCGTATTCGCCGGTGCGCAGATAGATCTTGTGGCCGCCGACCACGGCTTTCTGGGTATAGCCCCGGCGCCGGTGCATCAGTTTCTCGCGCTTGGCGCGGACCTCCTTGATGATCACCTTCTCGACGATCTTGTGGGCCAGGATGGTGGCGCGCTCGGCCGGGGCGGCCTCGAGCAGTTCCTCCTCGTCGTCCGCGTCGAGCAGCCCGGCCGACAGCGGCTGGCTGAGCTTGGAGCCGTCGCGGTAGAGCGCGTTGGCCTTCACGCCGAGCCGCCAGGACAGCAGGTAGGCCTCCTTGCACTCCTCGATGGTGGCGTCGTTGGGCATGTTGATGGTCTTCGAGATCGCCCCCGAGATGAAGCTCTGCGCCGCCGCCATCATGCGGATGTGGCTCTCGACCGAGAGATAGCGCTTGCCGGTCCGGCCGCAGGCGTTGGCGCAGTCGAAGACGGCCAGGTGCCGGTCCTTCAGCCCCGGCGCGCCTTCCAGGGTCATGGTGCCGCAGGCGAAGATGTTGGCCGCCTCGATCTCGCCGTTGGTGAAGCCGATCTCGCGCAAGAGATCGAAGCCGGGCTCGGCCTGCTTCGCCTCCGGAATGCCCAGCGCCCCGGTGCAGAACTCGGTCCCCAGGGTCCACTGGTTGAACACGTAGCGGATGTCGAAGGCGGCGCCGAGGGCGGTCTCGATCTTGTCGATCTGGGCCGGACCGAAGCCGGCCTCGATCAGCCGGTCGAGGCCGACCCCCGGCGCGCCGGAAAGCGTGCCGCGGCCCACCGCGTAGTCGATGATGCCGGAGATGGTATCGTCGTCGTATCCCAGCGACGCCAGCGCCTTGGGCACGGCGCGGTTGATGATCTTGAAGTAGCCGCCGCCGGCCAGCGTCTTGAACTTCACCAGCGCGAAATCGGGCTCGATGCCGGTGGTGTCGCAGTCCATCACCAGCCCGATGGTGCCGGTGGGGGCGATGACGCTGGCCTGGGCGTTGCGGTAGCCGTGCTTGCTCCCCAACTCCAGCGCCCGATCCCAAGAGGCCCGGGCGCGCTCGACCAGGTGCGCGTCCGGGCAGTTAGCCGCATCGAGCGGCACAGGGAGAGTCGTCATCTTCTCGTAGCCCGCGGCCTCCGAATGAGCCGCCCGGCGGTGGTTGCGGATCACCCGCAGCATGGGCTCGGCATTGGCCTCGTAGCCGGGGAAAGCGCCCAACTCGGCCGCCATCTCGGCCGAGGTGGTGTAGGCGACACCGGTCAGGATGGCGCTGAGCACGCCGCACAGCGCCCGGCCCCGGTCCGAGTCGTAGCCATGGCCGAGCATCATCAGCAGCCCGCCGATGTTGGCGTAGCCAAGGCCCAGGGTGCGGTAGTCGTAGGACAGTTGGGCGATCCTGGCGCTGGGGAACTGGGCCATGGCGACCGAGATCTCCAGGGTCAGGGTCCAGAGCCTGACCGCGTGCTCGTAGGCCGCCGCGTCGAATTCCCCGTCGTGCAGGAAGGCCAACAGGTTGAGCGAGGCCAGGTTGCAGGCGGTGTCGTCCAGGAACATGTATTCCGAGCACGGGTTCGAGGCCCGGATCGGTCCCGATTCCGGGCAGGTGTGCCAGTCGTTGATGGTGTCGTGGAACTGCACGCCGGGGTCGGCGCAGGCCCAGGCGGCGTGGCCGATCTGGTCCCAGAGATCGCGCGCCTTGAGGGTCTTGGCGACCCGCCCGTCGGTGCGCCGGATCAGCTCCCAGTCGGCGTCGGTCTCGACCGCCTCGAGGAAGGCGTCGGTGATGCGCACCGAGTTGTTCGAGTTCTGGCCCGCGACGGTGAGGTAGGCCTCGCTGTCCCAGTCGGTGTCGTAGGTCGGGAACTCGATCGAGGTGATGCCCTGGGCGGCGTATTGCAGCACCCGCTTGACGTAGCTCTCCGGGATCGCCGCCTTGCGGGCGTCGCGGATCGCCGCCTTGAGGCCGGGGTTGGCCTTGGGATCGAAGGCATCGGCCTCGTTCGCGGGCTCTCTCGGACCGTGGCGTTCGCCCGCTCACCATCCCAGGCGCGGATCGCGGCGAAGATGCCATTGAGCATTTTCTCATGCAGCTTCGACCCGGCGACCAGGCTGGCAACCTTTTGTTCTTCCTTGACTTTCCAGTTGATGAACGCCTCGATGTCGGGGTGATCCAGGTCGCAGATCACCATCTTGGCGGCGCGGCGCGTGGTGCCGCCGGACTTGATGGCGCCGGCGGCCCGGTCGCCGATCTTGAGAAAACTCATCAGCCCGGACGATTTGCCGCCGCCGGCCAGCGACTCGTCGGCGGCGCGCAACTGGGAGAAGTTGGTGCCGGTGCCCGAGCCGTATTTGAACAGCCGCGCCTCGCGGGTCCAGAGGTCCATGATGCCGCCCTCGTTGACCAGGTCGTCGCTGACCGACTGGATGAAACAGGCGTGCGGCTGGGGGTGCTCGTAGGCCGATTTCGATCTCACCAGCTTGCCGCCGAGATGATCGACGTAGTAGTGGCCCTGGCCGGGGCCGTCGATGCCGTAGGCCCAGTGCAGCCCGGTGTTGAACCATTGCGGCGAGTTCGGCGCCGCCATCTGGCGCGCCAGCATATGGCGCATCTCGTCGAGATAGGCCCGGGCGTCCGCTTGGCTGCTGAAATAGCCGCCCTTCCAGCCCCAGTAGGTCCAGGCGCCGGCCATGCGGTCGAACACCTGGCGCGCCGAAATCTCGCCGCCGAAGCGCTCGTCCTCGGGCAGTTTCGCCAGTGCTTTCTGGTCCGGAACCGAGCGCCGGAGGAACGCCGGGACGCCCTTTTCCTTCACTTTTTTCAGGCACTTGGCGACACCGGCCTTGCGGAAATACTTCTGCGCCAGGACGTCGGCCGCGACCTGGCTCCAGGCTTGCGGCACGTCGATGGCGTCGAGTTTGAACACCACCGAGCCGTCCGGATTCCTGATCTCGGAGGTCGTCTGGCGAAAGCCGATGGCGGCGTAGGGCGACTTGCCGGCTTCGGTGAATTGACGTTCGATCCGCATCTGTCGTGTCCCTCGTTCCCTCGCCGCCACCAGCGATTCGGTGGCGAATCGTTCCCCGCCCGGCGGCTGTGCTGCGCCGGTCCGGAGGGGCTGGCCCCCGGTGTTTTCCGCTTTATCGACGATTGGGGCGCCTGTGCCGGACCCCGGTTATCGCCGCCCCTCCACATCTTGTGGTACTACATCTTGTGGTTCGCGAGACGGCGGATACCACCTTATGACAGAGTCGCCCCACGTCAACGAAAAAATTTGTGCTTGGGACAACATTTTGTGGTTGACGGATCGAGTCATACAAGCAGTAGGGGAACGAATTAGGAACACGAATCGGCCGGCGCGCCGTGGCCCGACACCTGGATTGCCTGGCGCGGTGCGGTTTCAACCGCCGCGTGTGAGGCGCAATTCCGGAAAACGGGGCGGCACTTGCAACCGGGTCGGAGCGGGCCGCGCCGAGCCGGATTCGAACCACCCGCGATCCAATTCCAACGGGGATGCCTTGGGCGGGCTTCGGGCATGATTTGGGCCCGACATGGGCCCGACATGGGCCCGACATGGGCCCGACATGGGCCTGCCTTGGGGGGGCTCCCGGCGCGAACTCCAATTGGACTGTAATTGGTTTGTACTCAGCCCTCCGGACACCCCGCCCTGGTCCAGGCCCGCAGCGAGGCCAGGGCGGCGGGGGTGAAATCGTCCGTCACCGCGCCGCGCAGGTAGCCCCGCGCCCAGAGCATCTCCTGGACATAGGCCGCACCCCCGGGGCGAGCGTCGAGCCAGACCTGCCAGCCGACGGCGGCGGCGTCGGGCCGGCCTGTCCGGCAGTGCGCCTCGGCCCGGCCGCGGTAGGCGTCGGGGTAGTCTGCGAGTCCGCGCGGGCCGGAGAGG
>JACZTQ010000217.1 GCA_022573605.1 Pseudomonadota bacterium
CAGGGCGCGCGAGATCGTCTATGCCGGCAACGGTTATACCGGCGGCGGCAAGGGGCCGTTCGGGCCGCTGGCGCGCCGCCTGATGCCGATCCCCTCGACCATCATCGCCACCGAGGTCCTGGGCGCCAACCGGGTCTCCAGCCTGTTCCCGCAGGGCAACATGATCGTCGAGACCCGCTCCCATCACTCCTATTTCCGCCCCGACCCCTGGGGCGAGCGGATCCTCTACGGCGGGCGGGCCTCGCTGGTCGAGATGGACGAGCAGGCGAGCGCAAGGCGGCTGCGCGACATCATGCTGAGCGTGTTCCCGGACCTGGGCGAGGTGCGCCTGACCCACTCGTGGAAGGGTTTCATCGCCTTCACCTTCGACGGCGCGCCGCATCTGGGGCAGATCGGCGGGGTCTGGCACGCCTGCGGCTACAACGGCTCCGGGGTGGCGATGGCGCCCTACCTGGGCTGGCGGCTGGCGCAGAAGATCATCGGCACCGACCAGGGCGCGACCGGTTTCGACCCGGTGCCGTTCCGGGCCCAGCCGCTCTATGGCGGCAACCCGTGGTTCCTGCGCATCGTCGAGCTCTACTACCGCCTGAAGGACCGGGTCGAGGGGGTGCGGGCGGCCCGGCGGCGCTGAGCAATTTCGAGCCAAATGGCTTCATTTGGCGACTCGGAAATTGCGTAAAACAAAGGGATGGAGCCGCCGGCTTGGGTCCATCGGGCCGGATAAGGCTCTGATGCCACGGCGCATCTCGATGCGCCCTGCGGCGCAACCGGCGCAGCGGAACCCCTCCCCCCGTGTGGGGGAGGTTAGGGAGGGGGGCGGCGCAGCGCGCCGCTCTCTGCCGTTTGGTCACAGCCCTCTCCCCCGACCCCTCTCCCAGAGGGAGAGGGGGGCGCAACCGGCGGGGGCGGGGCCTCACTCCGACCACTCGAAGCTGATCCGGCGGTTCCTCGCCCGGCCCTCCCCGGTGGCGTTGTCGGCGACCGGGCGGGTCTCTCCGAACCCTACGGCGGCCATCGCATCGGCGCGCACGCCGCGCTCGATGAGGTCGAGCAGCACCGTCATGGCGCGCCTTCGCGACAGCGCCAGGTTGGCGTCGTCGTCGCCGATGTCGTCGGTGTGGCCACCGATCTCAAGCCTCAGGCCGCCGTCGTTGAGGCAGCGGACGGCGACGCCCGCCAGCCGGTCCAGCAGCGCCGCCGCCGCGCGCTCGACCTGCGATTTGCCGGTCACGAAGCCGACCTGGCCGCCGGCGAGCGCCGCCCTTGTCTGGCTGGCGCAGGCCTCCGGCCCGGGCTCGAAGCCGAACTCCGGCAGCCAGCGGCCACGGCGCAGCCGCTCGGTCCCGCCGCTGGCCAGATCGCGCCTGGTGTCGCCGTCGCGCGCCGCCAACTCGCGTCCGGCGAGGCTGACCCGCCAGTCCTCGCCGAGTTGCGCCCCGAGCCATGCGCCCAACCTGCCGGCCTGGTAGCCGGGCAACAATGTGCCGTCGATCTCGACCACGCCCTGGGTGACGCGGCCGGTGGCCTCGCCATAGAGCGCGAGCACCTCGCCGAGCCGGGCCAGCGCCGTGCCCCAGGCGGCGCCATCGCCGCCGCCGCCGCCGGTGATGCCGCCGGTGATGCCGCCGTCGCGCGCATGACCCAGCAGCACGACCGCCTCGGGCGGGTCGAGCCCGGCCGGCAGGATGCCGCCGACCTCGAGCCCATGGGCGGTTTTGCGCAGCCTGATTTCCGCCGCCGGCGGGGCCTCGGCGAGATCGATCTCGACCTCCCAGGCGGAGCCGAGCGCCAGCCGGATCGCGCCGCGCGTCGCCCCGGCGCTGAAACCGGGCCGCAGGATGCCGGAAATTCCGATCCGGCGCCCGGCGATCCGGGCCTCGCCGGTGCTGAGACGCGGCAGGACGATGGTCACCGCGTCGAGCGCGCCGGCCCACTCCTCCGGGTCGCCGTCGCCGGCACTGGTCACGCCGCCGGAGAGGTCGATCCCGGGAATGCGCTGTTCGAGATGCTTGACCGGGAATGCGCGCGGCATCTGGCCGGTGGCGCGCACGGCGCCGCTCGGGTCCACCACCACGACCAGCCCCGGCTCCGCCCCCTGTTCCGGGGCGGCTGGCGCCGGGGCGGGCCCGGCGATCGCGGTCAGCCCGGCCAGGCCGGCGAGGATAACGATCAGGCGCATCCGCTCCTCATGCTCGGGAGGCCCCGGTGACGAAACCTCCTCCCCCTCGTTCGAGTGAACGCCTGGATCGATTGATAGCAGGTTTTGCCGGCCATGTGGCAAGGAAAACCATCGCCGGGGTTGCCGCATGGCCGGGCTGCGGGGAGGCTGTGATTTCCCCGGAGTTGTGCTAATCTTCAAGGTGAGACCGTCGGTCCAGCTATCAGCCGGCAAAGAAAAAAGCCCAGGCGCCCTTCTGTCGGTAATGGTTTTTGAGTATGCCTGCCGGGGAGCCGAACCGGGTCCGAACCGGAGTTGCCGATGCGCCTTGCTCTGCCAGCCGCGATTGTCGCCGCCGGGATGCTGTCCGGGTGGCCGCCCGGGTTGACCGGGAGCGGCGCCGCGGCCGGCGAGGTCGAGATCCTGCTCGAGCTCTGCTCGGACCCGGAGACCCCGGCGCACGATGCGCTGAAGGCGTGCCGTAGGGTGGCCGAGCAGGGCCGGCTGGATGCCAGGCGCCGGGCCCTGGTGTGGTTGAACGCCGGCATCGCGGCGCACGCTCTGGAGCGCTATGGCGAGGCGGTCGAGGCCCATGGCGCCGCCATCGAGGCCGATCCGCGCCTGTCGGAGGCGTTCGAGAACCGGGCGCTGGCCTATGCCAAGCTGAACCGGCTCGACCAGGCGCTGGCCGATTTTGCCGCCGCGATCTCGCTGCGCCCGAAGAAGCCGGGGGCCTATCTGGGCCGGGGCATCCTGATGCTCAACCACGGTGCGCCGGAGCGCGCGCTGCCCGATTTCGCCATGGCGATCGAGCTCGACCCGGGCCTGACCACGGCGCGCTACAATCGCGGCCTGGCGTTTCTGCAGCTTGGCCAGCCCGAACTGGCCGAGGCGGATTTCTCCGCCGTGATCGGGCGCAATCCGCGCGATGCCGGGGCCTATCTGAACCGTGGCCGGGCGCGCGCGGCGCAGGGCCGGGCCGGTGTGCGCAACGACTTCGACCGCGCCATCGCGCTCGCGCCCGAATGGGCGGCGGCATGGTATCTGCGGGGCCGGTTGTCCGACCGCGAGGGGGTGCTCGACGCGGCCAACGCGGACTTCCTGCGGGCCTATCGGTTGGGCCATTCCGACCCCTGGCTGATCGAGCGGATGCGCCGGATGTCGGGGCAGTAGGGGTGGCTTTTGCGCCTGATCCAAAAGTTGCTTGCGCAACTTTTGGGCGCTCCGCCCCCCACTCCTCCTCCCCGCAAGAGTCTTTGCCCGTGACAAAATCCGTTGCACGGATTTCCGGCTCCGCCAACCCGCCCCTCCTCCCCGCCCAACCACCGACGGTACCGGTGGAGAATCGGTGGTTGGGCGGGGAGGAGGGGCGGGTTGGCGGAGCGCGCCCAAAAGATGCACAGCAACTTTTGGAACAGGCGCAAAACATTGCGGGGAGGTGGGGCCGGGGGGCGGAGCCGGAAATCCGCGAATGCGGATTTCGTCACGGGCAAAGACTCACCCTACGGGCGACAACAGCAACCCCCGCCGCCCTCTCCAACCGCTTCTGCTCTCCCTGTCGTTGCACCCGGATGGACCGAAATCGAACCGGGCCGCGACACCCTTGACGATGACCGGCGTCCTGGAGCCTTATCCGCCGATGCCAAACACCGCCTCGCCCCTGCGCCTGGTCATCTTCGATGTCGATGGCACCCTGATCGACAGCCAGGATTTCATCCTGGCGGCGATGCGCCGCGCCTTCGCCCTGGCCGGGCATCCCGCACCATCGGACGCGGCGACGCTGGGGATCGTCGGGCTGTCGCTGCCCCAGGCGATGGAGGTGCTGGCGCCCGGTCTGCCGGGGGACGAGCGCGACCGGCTGGTGCAACTCTACAAGGACAGCTTCCTGGCCTTGCGCGAGGAAAGCGGCGGCGAAGCCGTGGCGCCGTTCTACCCCGGCGCGCGCGCGGCGCTGGAGCGGCTCGACGGCGCCGGCTACCTGCTCTCCATCGCCACCGGCAAGGCGCGCCGCGGGCTCGACCAGATGCTCGACAGTCACGGGCTCGGGCGGCTGTTCACCGGCACCCAGACCGCCGATGACGCGCCCTCGAAGCCGCATCCGGGGATGGTGCTGAACTGTCTCGCCGCCACCGGGGTCGCGGCCGCCGAGGCGGTGGTGGTGGGCGACACCGAATACGACATGGCGATGGCGCGCGCCGCCGGGGCGCGGGCGGTTGGGGTCGGTTGGGGGTATCATTCCAGCGAGCGGTTGCGGCGCGGTGGGGCCGAGCGGATCGTCGGCAATTTCGCCGCGCTGGATGCGGTGCTGGACGAGATCTGGGAGGGGGGATGAAGCGGTTCTGGCGCGCGGTGAGCGTCGAGGCCGGTGAGGGTGGCTTTGCCATCCGGCTCGACCGCCGCCCGCTGCGCACCCCGGCCAAGGCGCCCTGCGTGGTGCCGAGCCGGGCGCTGGCCGAGGCGGTGGCGGCGGAATGGGCGGCGGTCGAGGGGGTGGTGGACCCGGCGGAGATGCCGCTGACCCGGGCGGCCAATTCGGCCATCGACCGGGTGATCCCGGAGCAGGACGCGGTCGCGGCGATCATTGCAGCCTATGGCGAGGCCGACCTGATCTGCTACCGGGCGCCGCACCCGCAAGGGCTGGCGCGGCGCCAGGGGGAGGCCTGGAACCCGCTGCTGGCCTGGGTGGAGGAGGCGCTGGGCGCGCGCCTGGTGTCGGTCGCAGGGGTGGTGCACGTGGCCCAGCCGCCCGAGAGCCTGGCCCGGCTGGGCGCGGCGGTGCGGACGCACGGTGCCTGGGAGCTGACGGCACTCCACGACCTGGTATCGATCTCCGGCTCGCTGGTGATTGGGCTGGCGGTCAGCCGGGGGCGGTTGGACGCCGCCACGGCCTGGCCGCTGAGCCGGATCGACGAGGACTGGCAGATCGAGGAATGGGGCGAGGACGACGAGGCGGCCGCGCTGGCCGGGCGGCGGCGGGCGGATTTCGCCAGCGCGGCGCGGTTGCTGGAGCTGGTGCGGGCGGTGCCCCGGTAGGGCGGACATGCTTTCCGCCATTTATAAGTTTCATGCTGACGCATATCGTTGCAAAATCCCCAATGAATAAAGAGATTTGACGGTCTGTATGTTGTAAGCTGTTGCATACTGCCGCAAACTATTGCATACTTTATGGCGGACGTAAAGGCAGATTTTGGAGTTAGGCGGACGATGCAATGCCAAAACAGGTCAACAACGCCCTGACACCCATGAAGGTGAGGCAGGAGAAGCGCCCAGGGCGCTATGCGGACGGCAACGGGCTTTACCTGCACGTCAGCGATACGGGCGCGCGCTGGTGGGTCTGGCGCGGCACGGTGCACGGGAGCCGAAAAGAGCGCGGCATCGGTTCGGTCCAACTCAATTCGCTGGCCGAGGCGCGGGAGATCGCGCGGGAGTATCGCAAGATTGCGCGCGATGGTGGTGACCCGAAAACGGAGCGCGACAAGGGCAAGCTCAAGTCCCTGACATTCGAGGATG
>JACZTQ010000009.1 GCA_022573605.1 Pseudomonadota bacterium
CACTGGATCATTTTCTCATCCTCCTTACTCCGGCTGATGGGCCTGGCGGCCATCTATCAGGCGCCGAGGACCAGCGCACCCCACCCGGCGCACCGGATTTACCCCTATCTGCTCAAGGGGATGGTGATCGACCGGCCCAACCGGGTCTGGTGCGCCGACATCACCCCGGATCGGGGTCCGGGGCAGGCTCTATATCCCCGTCCAGCGCGGCTTCCTGTACCTGGTCGCGATCATGGACTGGGCGACGCGCCATGTGCTCGCTTGGCGGTTATCCAATAGTGAGCCTTGTCGCGCCATTGGTCCGAGCGACAATGGCGAACGGATGCAGGGTTCTGCGTCGAGGCACTGGAGGAGGCGCTGGATCGCTACGGTCCGCCGGAGATCATGAATACCGACCAGGGATCGCAGTTCACCGGCTCGGCCTGGATCACGACGCTGACCGATGCAAGCGTGCGGGTATCCATGGACGGCCGGGGCCGCTGCATGGACAACGTTCGAACACTCTCTCGAACCGGTGGCGTTCGTGTTCTCACTCATCGAGCGCCTATGGCGGTCGCTCAAATACGAGGCGGTCTACCTGCACGAACTGACCGACGGCTTCAGGGCCGAACAGGTCATCCGGGACTGGATCGACTTCTATAACGGTGACCGGCCCCACTCCGCCCTCGGAGGCCGAACCCCGGCGGAGGCCTACGGCGCCAAGTGGCCCGTGGATATGATGGACAAGGCTGACGCCTTGCCCACATCCCCACAGGCTCAACAACGGCAGAAGAATCCGATAAACGAGATTTTGGCGGCATGATCAGACACCGGAATACACCTTAACCTCGCTGCCAAACTGTCCAACGAAGTGGGACCACCTCACTTCCGTAAGGCCGAGGATCAGCCCATCGCAGGGACCGATCGCGCCCGAGAATGGCTAGGGGTCCACTTGGGTCATGCGCATGCTGGTGAAACGAGGCGGGCGGTGGGCCTGTTGAGCATGATACCTGTGCTCCGGGAGCTCCGTGCCGCCGGCGATGCTATCATCGCCGATGGGAGGTTGGCGTCATAGACATCGCGCAGCTCCGTCGTGCGAGGCTGGCCGATCTTCTTGCGCGCCGGCAGGAATGGCGCGACAAGCACCCACTCCCGGTCCGTCGGGTCACTTGTATATCCTCGACCGCGCCGCGCATACTCGCGGCGAGTGGTTTCGTTCCAAGGCATCTGCCTCTCCGTCCGGATTTGCACCCGGACAGAATCACAGCCTCATGAAACCACTCAACTCTTTTCGGGTTGGGCTCCAAGGGAAGCTAATCGGGAGGAATGTCATGCGAATCGCCGTCTTGCTATCCGCGCTTGTGATCGCCGTTGGAACTGTCGCTACAGGATCGAATGCCGGCCCCATTCCTGAAAGCGTGATCGGCCTCTGGGGTCCCTCTAGTGGGCCGGCGGGATGCGAGGGCAATGGCCGCACAATGCTGGTGAATTCCGCCGGAGTGATCGTTTTCGAACGAAGCGGCTCGGAGACCTTCATCGTGCTTGGTCCCGCCGAGTGGAGTGCCGGGACGCTCATCCTTACTCGGCATGCGGGCGATATTGTCCTGTCGCCGCTCGACAATCTCACGCGGTGCGACAGGCTGCCAGGGCAGTATTATGCGTTCTTTGGTGAGGCGATCGCCGTGTTTCAGGGCTTTGCCGAGGTCCAGTCGAAATGCGAGGACGAATCGCCGCAGAGTTGTGTCAGCGCTATCTTCGGGCTCTTCGACGTGTCCGGCGACTACAGGCTGTCGCGGGCGGAGATCGGGCGCGCCCTGCGCGCGGGTGCGTTCTTTCTCGGATATGAAGCGATCGTGGCCGGCCGCAAGGAATTGGCCCCTGACACTGACTTGTGGCAGACTTACCGGGTGCCTATCGGCGAGATCTATGGCGCCTCGCTGGCCGCGGCCCTCCTCGGCCCGTTCTTTACCGATAACCTGGTTCAGTCGTATGATTTCGACGCCGATGGTGTCCTGTCCTTGTCGGAGATACTGCAGGACAGAGGGCCGGACAGTCTCGTGGCTGCGGGAGGAGCCGTCGGTTCGGCCGCGGCACAGACAGCGCTGCAAGGCCTGATTGGGGTGCTGCAACGCCTGTTGGGGATTGTCCCTCTCCTCCGGTAGAGCCGTGTTGCCGCAGGCTGAAATTGCGAATGAGAGGTAGAGCGATGCGTCTTCTTGTCATGATTTTCTGCTTGCTTCCGGTACTGCCTTTCGCCTCCGCGCCGGCGCAGGAAGCGCGGGGGGCGAGAGAGCTTCTCGCGGGTGGGCGCTCATTGGAGTGGCGCAGGTGCGCGGAGGCGGGTGAAATCGAAGCGGCGCGCGAGACCGCCGCGCTGGCTCGGGCGGCTGGCCCGCCCTGCAGCTGGCGGCGGAGCCTTGCCAACACACCCACCGGAAGGAGGGCCGCCGCCAATTATCTGAAAGATTTTTACCTTGTGATCAAGGCCCGGCATCCCCCATCCTGTTGACTGGAAGGACGCCTCGTAAAAGGATTGCGAATGTTCGGGACTCAGACTCTGCTTTTGGTTTTTTCATTCATCGCGAGTGTTGGCATGTTCACGCTCCCAGCGGTTGCAGACAGGCCGTTAACCTCGCAATTCGCCAGCGCCGTCGCCATTGGCGAGAAGGACGCGCTGCGGTTGGGGATCAAGCAGTATTTCGTCTATTCAGGCAACCGCTCGGACCGCGACCTCCAGGTCACCATCCGCATTCGGTTGGGCCGCGATGCGAAGATGATCGGCCAGCCGGAATTGCTGAACGCCAGCGGCGGCGACGAGGCTTCCCTGAAGGCGCTGTTCCAGGCCGGCCGCCGGGCGTTGTATCGCACCAGTGGCGCAGGCGAATTCGACAAACTCCCCCCCGCCAAGTATGACGCGTGGAAGCTGATTCACATCACCTTCACACCGGACGAGATCGGATTCAGCTCGATCCCCGAGAGTGACTGGATAACCGCCATTGTTCCCAATGGCGTTCCAGGTGATTTTCTCCACGGCACGTATCCCTCCTGGGGCGATCGGACCCATGTCGGCGCCGATATTATAGCACCCTGCGGCGCCGAGGTCCGGGCCTGGCGCGCGGGGACGGTTGTAGACGTCGTCGATTCGGCCACTGACCGGAATTTCAACAGCCTCGGGTACATGGTGCTGGTTCAGCACGAACCATTGCCTGACGGGCGGCTCTTACGAAGCCTCTATCTTCACCTGGCCGAGCCGCCGGCGGTCTCTGGCGGGTTCGTTAGGGCAGGCCAACCGATCGGCAGGGTCGGCAAGACAGGGGCCGCGTTCGGATGTCATCTGCACTTCGAGACCCGCCATTTCAAAGGCCGCTTCCATCCGGTCTGGGCCAACATTTATGGACAGGGAGACCAACGCGACAGCATTGAATTTTTGCGAGACTGGTCGGCTCCCGAGAGCATGAGACCGGGAGAGGCGGCCCTCTCGGTTCCGGAGAGTTTTGCGTCTGAGCAAGCTGCCGCGGCACAGGACCCGGCCGCGCTGATGTCGGCCAGGTTCGCCGAGTCGTGCGCAAAAGCCGGCAGGAGTATCGGACCTCTTGCTTGCCCTTACCGGGAGGTAGCGACATGCACCGGCGAGACATGTTTTGTCGATGGCGCGCGCCAGGCTGAGGAGGCGGTCCCGCTGTTCCAGGCTCCGGGGTCGGAGCGCAGGGTGTATACCGTGTCTGCTGGCGAGCATGTCTATGCCGAGACGACCGACGTGTATGTCGTGCCGTGTCGTTCGACTGTTTTGGGCGGCTGGCCCGACGTCGATATTGGCGAGACGGTTTACCGGCTGGGCTACGCTGGCGAGGGAACATACCGATACTGGACGACGAGGGGGGTGTTGGGCGCGTGGCTCG
Source organism: Pseudomonadota bacterium (assembly GCA_022573605.1). GTDB lineage: Bacteria > Pseudomonadota > Alphaproteobacteria > Rhodobacterales > Rhodobacteraceae > Thermohalobaculum. Next base: position 3,879 of record JACZTQ010000009.1, read on the forward strand.
ACACAACGTTCCGCGATGATCCGGGATGCGTGACGCAAAGTGAAACCTGGGTTCGCATGAGGACAAGATCGGGAATCGTCGGCTGGACCCCTGAGCAATTCGGGTTCAGTGGAGCGTCTAGCTCCGGCGGACCAATGGATGATCCGGCACCTGAGTGGGTGCGGCAGGCAGCATTGGGGGAGGATTCAGCGGAGTCGGAAATTGCTTCTGACTTGGTCGGGCCTGACGCGGTCTTGCCGTTTTCCATCTATTCATCAGATTGCGAAAACCGACGCGACTGGATAAACTGCATGAAGGCGCGCGGCGCAAATCAAGCGGCCATCGCCTTTGCGCAGGAGTTAATGTCTCGCGATATCGGCGAAGGGTATCTGGAAGAGTTTATTGAGTTTGGGCGCGTGGATATTGCTTTTGTAAACTTCCCATTCCTCGCCAATTCAAACGACCATTATTTCATGGTCAACGGGGCAATGGGAGTATTCATACCCTACATCGCTCGCGAAGGGAGGATTTCGTTTCGGGATCGGGCCAGCCAGGAGCTTTTGCGCAAATATCCCAGGGCCTTCATTGACCACCGAAGGCTCTTTCGCAGCCATCGCGGCCTTGGACACAACCGTCAGCGTTTTGTGTTCAGTTCGCCAGTATTTGATGGATGTCGAGCCTGTGACGTCATCGGTGATGCCTTGGCTGCGTATGACTTCAACGGCGGTGAAGGGGAGAAAATCACGTTTATCGGGATTTCTGACGTGAACGCATTTGACTATCAACGTACCGGCGGAACTGCGAGCGCGCGCGCAACAGCCTTGAAGCGCGACTTTTCCCTTGTTCAATATCGACTTAACTTACTCGGCTATCTTGCGGGCTCGATGGACGGAGTGATCGGGCCCAAGACCACGCAGGCGCTTTTTGAATTCCAGCGGGAGTACTGCCTGGTCGAGACCGGGGCCGTGACGCAGGAGACGGCCGAGTGGCTGGCAAAGGCCGACGGGCGCGGGCCGGTTTGCACACGCACTGCGGAGGCACCGCTTGCAGTGGCGGTTGAGGAGAATAACGCGACGCCACCCACCACCGCCTCTGAGCCATCTCTCCTCGACACCGTCCTGCTCGGCGAGGTTGGCGAAGACAGCGGGAATTTCGAGGCCGCATTCTGGCAGGAAATGAATGCTCTGGGCATCATCAACGATCAGTTCAAGAAATCGATCGTAAATGTCCTGTTCGAAGACAAGATAACCTACCTGTGGAATACTTTTGGCGTACAGCCGAGCGATGCAATTCTCTTTCGCAAAAGGTATTTCTCGCGCGCATCCCAGAAATTCGCGGAATTCGGCCCCGCCAAGATGGCTGAAATGTCTTTCGATTTCGCCGTGGACATTCTCTACAGCATGATGCGACTCGAGTTCGAGGAAAGCTTCCCGCCCAAGAACGCCTACCAGGAACAGGTCTACGACTACGTCTTCTCCCAGATGAAGATCGCGCTGGGCGTCGGGCTGACCTATACGAAAACCTATCTGAAGGTCCTCAACGCCACCGGCAATCCGGCGGCGGCGCTCGCGGCGGCCGAGTTGGCGGCCAAATCCAAGCTGATCGTCGAGGAAACCGCCTTTTCGCTGCGCAAGGTGAGGGAAGCCGTCAGGGCATATTTCAAGACATCGAAGGTGTTCGCCAATCTGAAGGAGGATCTCGAGCGGGACCTCCTGAATGAAGCCATGCTCAAGAAGCTCTACGACGCGACTCTGCAAGACACTGAAGGCAGGATCGATATTCTGCTGCTCTATACGCGGCGGAAAGCGACCAATCTCGAGGTGTTGACAACGGCTGGCGTGGACCGCGCCAGGTCCTTGTACCACTACGTGGACCAGATTGAGGAGGCCATCGCGAGCTACGGGTTTGGCAGCATCCCGCAAACCGAGCTCGAAGCGAGCGTCAAGGGGAACCTTCACGGAATAACCCTGCTACGGGTCATCGATCCCAATCTGTTCCTCGGCTACAAGGATGTCGGAATGGTGATGTTCATCACCAGAGGCCTGATTCCGGCACTGGAGCAAACGGCGGCATTTCGAGCCTGGCGGTGACCTCGGTCGGGAATGGATAGACCGATTGAAATCCCGACCCTTTCCGCGTTACGGTCCGGGTGAGTTGATGGAGTGAAAGGTGGATTGGTGATGCCGCGCATTTTTCTGGTGTTTCTGAGCTCTCTTGTCCTGCTCAATCTTGTGCTCTCTCCGGCATTGGCGGACGAAAATGAAGATGCCGGGCGGCTCCTCGCGATTGCGACAGAGCTGTACAGCCAGGCAGAGACCGTTCCCGCCGGGGCGCGTTACGAGATCTACCACCAGGTCAGGGAAAAGCTTGACACCATTTCGCTGATGTATCCGTCGAGCGATGCCGCCCAAATGATCGGACGGCGCGAGAATTTGGGCATAATCGACCCTTTGGAGCTTGAGCGCCGACTGTCGCAATACGCCCCTCAAGGCGGCGGGCCAGAAGTTGCGATGGATGAAACACGCCCGTCGTTGCCGGTTCAGCGCCTGGTCGGCGCCGTCGGCGCATGCTATGACGCGCCTGCCGCACAGCCCGATGCCGGCGATGCATTCATCAGGCTGCACCTCCGGATTACGCCCGGCGGGAGCCTTGCAGAGAGCCCCGATCTCGTTGAGCCGAAACGTCCGGGTCGCGCCGAGCGGTCAATCTACCGGGCCGCGATCGATGCGATCGAGAACTGCATACCCTACGATATTGGGGGAGAAGCGACCGAGGCGGATCTGGTGTTCAGTTTCACCGGCATCGGCATCGCGGCGAGTCCGGAGGCGGCCGATTCCCTGGCCAGCAACGAAGTTGTCGCGCCAGAACCCCCCGAAACGGGGGGCCTCGATACCTCGCCGGTTCCGGCTGATGGCGAATCAGCGGATCTGCCCGTGGTGTCCGGCCCGGCAGAGGGAGAGGCGGCCTTGCCTGCGCCGGTAGCGGCGGAAACAGCTCCGCCGGCGGAGCTTGCCACGGCCGACGAGGCGGCTGCCGCCGTGCAACCGCCAGAACCCGGGCAGGCCGACGCCGCCGATCTGCCTGAATCAGACGCTCCCGACGCCCCTTCGGCCGGGGAAATAGCCAGGGAAACAACGGATCAAACGATCTTGGCGCTTGCTCCGGATGCCGCTCCGGACGAGGAGCCGGCATTGCTGGAGGCGCCCATTCCTGGCGGCGACAGCCCGCAGGAGACGTTCCCGCAATCGGGGCAGTCCGGCGGTCTTGGGGCCGAGATTATCGAGCAGCAGCCGCCGTCGCCGGCGGATTTGCTTACGGCCGCACTTCAAGCTTGCTATTTCATTGCTCTGTCCGGGGAGGGCGCGGATGAGACCTTCGTAAGGTTGCGCGTGCGCATCCGGCCCGATGGATATCTGGAAGACCTGCCGGAACTGGTCGAGCCAAGGCGCGCCGGACGCGCCGAGCGCTCGATGTTCCGGGCGGCGGTGGAAGCGTTTGACGATTGCGCGCCCTTCATGCTTGGCGCGTTTCAGACCGATGCTTACGTCACCTTCACGACCTCGACCGTTACCACGGAGATCGAGTCTCAGGTCGCCATCGCCGCGACGGATGACCCGGATTCCGATCCCGAAGAGCCCGGTGGCGCCACCGCCCCATCGGATCCTCCGCCGGAAGTTTTCCTTGAGCCCGAGCCGTACTATGAACCGGTATATGGTGCCGAGGCGGAAGCTCGCGAGCAGGCTCTGGCCTTGAACCGGAGCGATCGCCGCGAGATCCAGCGCCGGTTGACGCTGCTGGGTCTGAATACCAAAGGCGTCGACGGTATTTTCGGACCCGGCACACGCGCCGCGATCTCGGCCTGGCAGGAGCGCAACGGGCTGCTCTCGACCGGGTTCATCGATGGCTACCAGCGCGAAACCCTGGCGCGGCAAACCGACCAAGCATACGCCGAATGGAAGCGCAAGGCGGCCGAAAGGCGGCGCGCCTCGCCGGAGCCGGCGGGCGAGAGGCTCCGGGGCGGCCGATATATCGGGCGCGACGGTTGCCCGCGTTATGCCGATGGCAGGCGGGTCGCAAATCATAGCATGCGGTGCGACTTCAGGGGCGTGCTACAGCTCGATTAAGTCGTAAATGGTAGACAGAAGAGCAAACTATTGCAATAATCATCTGCGATGAGGTGAATATAAACTTAATTATCTTCCGCTCTGAATTTCCCCACCAAGCTAACGCGCTAAAATTACGACGCACTCCTGAACAGAACTACTGCCGTATTTTGTTGTTCCTTTAAAAATCCCTTCTTCACTAAGCTGAATACCATACTCTTCTGGGAAACCGCTGGGAGCGCTAAGATAGATAAGCTTGAAGCTCATAGGATACGCCAGATTGTCTCCTGTAAACACAAAATGAGCCGGAGATGTCTCTTGCTTGCCATCTCTCGTTAATCGAGTCAATGCGCCAGACATTCCCATCCCTGATCTTTTCAGAGATTTTGTGGAAACACTTATCGCAACTGTATTTGTGCAGTCAATAGAACCTGACCAATCTGCGAGCAAGCTCTCGAAAAATGCATTTCGCTTGGCAACCCCTTCGTTCGTCATCGGCTTGATCCAGAGATTGTTGTCCGCGATCACCTCATTCCTGGCGATCAATATTTCATGCATCTTGATCAGCTCGTCGGCTGCGGCAATGCGCTCCTGCAAGGCTTTCTTCTTGGCCGCCAAGCCACTTTCGAGCGTTGCGAAATCTTCAGCTTGCTGGGCAATCAGATCGGCGCGGGTGGTGGCGTGCGTGACCAACAGTTTCTCCAGCGTTTTCCGGTGCGTCGAGGCGAGTCTGTCGAACTCGTTCCGATGCTCGGCTTGCAGCCTCTCCCTCTCGTCCGTGAACGCAGCTTCGTGCGAGGCTTGCAACTTCGCGCGCGCGGCGGCGAGACTTTCGGTCTCGTCCTTGATCGCAGGATCGAACTCGGCTTTCAAAGTGCTCAGCTGGGCATCGTACGTCCGCCGCGCCTCGGCGAGCGCCTGCTCGTGCCGCAACTTGAGGGCCGCCATTGCGTCCGCATGCCGTTCCCTCAAGGCGCGCTGATCTTCCTCGATCGCGCGCTGGGTCGAGTTGACCGCGTCGGCGCGAATAAGGCTGAGCACCCGCATCTGCTCTTCCGAGCCGAGCTCGATTACCGGATTGCGGAAGTAGTCGATGGGCGTGCCAAGGTCGGTGACGGAGTTTTCCAGATTGGTGATGCCCGACCACTCGCCGGCGCGATAGGAAAGGTCCATCGTGCCATAAAGCGTGCGCGTTACCTCGGCCTCGAAGGTCCTGACAATAATTTCGAACGGGCCGACCTCTTCGCCGGTGGTGACGAACAGATCCTTCTTCGGGCCGACATCAGCCTCAAACCGCAGCAAAGCTCTCGGTGCGATCGGGTAGCCAAGCTTGGCGGTAGATATGATCCGGAAATCAGTGACGCTCCAGAAACCCGGCACCCGCTCGATCACGCGTGTCTGGAGATCGTCCGGTCGCGGAAGTTCCTGCGCGGCGGCGGTCAGGCAAGTCGATATGGTCAGCACAACCGCCGTCGAAATCACTTTTCTCATGATGCCCCTCGAAGCTATCCGACTCTAAGCAGGTCAGATGTTAGCGGTTGGTTTATCGATTGGCGACTCGAAAGTTTCAATCATCGATCGCCAATGGGAGGGGCGCCCTGCCACCGCCCGCCCATCGGAGTGACTAGGGGAGGGGCTTTAAGCCCCGGTAAGCGCTGCGGTATCCCCTCTCCCTGAAAGGGGGAGGGTCGGGGTGGGGGTCTGCGGCGGAAGGGGTCAGGCGCGACGGGCGTTGGCATCAGCCCCAATTCGGCGCGCGTTTCGCGCGATACGCGGTCATGGCCTCTGCAAAGTCCTTCGATCCGAAAGCCTGCTCTTGCAATTCCATGTAGCGCTCCAGGAAGGCCTCGTAGCCGAGATCGAAGCATTCCCTCAGTGCCTGCTTCGACAGCCTGCAACCTTCCGAGTTGACCGCCATGTAGTTCTCGATCAGGGCCTCGAATTCCGGAACCATGTCGGCCGCGGACACCAGGTGGTCGACCAGTCCGATTTCCAGCGCCTCGGCGCCGGTCACGGAATCGCCCGAAAGGATCATCCGCTTGGCCCGTCCAAGTCCAATGAAGCGGGCGAGACGAAAGGTGCCGAGTCCCGGGATCAGGCCTTCCTTGATCGCCGGCACCGCCAGGCTGGCGTCAGTGGTCGCGACCCGGATGTCGCAGGCCAGCGCCAGTTGCAAGCCACCGCCGATGGCATGACCGTGGATCAAGCAGAGCACCAGCTTGTCCATCGTCTCGAAGCAACGCAGCGCGTCCTCCCAAATGCGGAAATAACGCATGTCGACGTGACCCGCGGCCAATGCCTTGAGATCCATACCGGTGCAGAACGCGCGCCCCGCCCCGCGGATCGCAATCAGGCGAAGCTCCGGATCGGCGCCAAGCGCGCGGGCCGCCGCCTCAACCTCGATGGCCGCCGCCTGGTGGACGGCGTTGAGGATGTCGGGACGATTCAAGATCAGGTGCGCGACCTTGCCAGCCCTTTCAATGCGCAGGTGCCGGTACCGAGTTTCCATCAATTGCTCCAGGTCGTCCCCGCGAAGGCCACCGCGATCGATGTCATGGTTGAATCCGGCGTTCCCCGGATGACCACCGGTCCCGGCCAGCAGAGTAGCCAGTTCGGCTCTCGGTGGCAATTCGGGGGTCGATGCGCATAGGTGGAACACTCCGTCCACCGTCAGGACCGGTCGGTTTCACCCTACCCGCGCGTCGGCGGCCGGCGGGTGATTTCAGTGATCCTTGGTATAACCTCCGGTCTGGCGGCCCGCGGCGCGATTGGCTAAGATGCCGCCATGTCCTTCTTCCTGCGCCATATCGCCCGCTACGCGGCCCAGAAACTGGCCTCCGATCCACGGGCGAAGGAGAAGCTGGTCAAGGCCGCGCGCGCCGTCGCCGGCGAGGCCAAACAGATCGCCGGTGAGCAAGACCGGGCCCGGGCCGCCGGGCGCGCCCTGCGTCGCGCCATCAACAGGTTGCAGGGCGGCCGATAGACTGCCGGCGACGACCGGCGGCGAGGCCGGCGCGTGTGCTGTCGTGACGCCAGGCGGAAGCGCCCCGATGCGCGAACCCGCGGCCGCCGGCGCCTCACCCCCGCGAGCGCAGCAGCCCGACCCGGGCGTAGGTCTCGGCCAGGATCGGCTCGGCCAGCGCCGCGGCGCGCTCGGCGCCGTCGCCGAGCACCCGGTCGATCTCGGCCGGGTCGGCCATCAGGCGTCTGATCTCGGCGCTGATCGGGGTCAGGTGGCTGACCGCCAGCTCGGCCAGCGCCGGTTTGAAGACCCCGAAACCCTGGCCGGCGAACTCCGCCACCACCGCCTCGGCGCTGGTGCCGGCCAGGGCGGCGTAGATGCCGACCAGGTTGGCCGCCTCGGGCCGCCCCTCCAGCCCCTCGACGGTCTCCGGCAGCGGCTCGGGGTCGGTGCGGGCCTTGCGGATCTTGTTGGCGATGGTATCGGCGTCGTCGGTCAGGTTGATCCGGCTCAGGTCCGAGGGATCGGACTTCGACATTTTCTTGCTGCCGTCGCGCAGGCTCATCACCCGGGGCGCCGGGCCGCCGATCAGGGGCTCGGGCAGGGGGAAGAAATCCGGGGCATCGAAGTCGTTGTTGAACTTCGCGGCGATGTCGCGGGCCAGCTCCAGATGCTGCTTCTGGTCCTCGCCCACCGGTACATGGGTGGCGCGGTAGGCCAGGATGTCGGCGGCCATCAGGGCGGGGTAGATGTAGAGTCCGGCCGATGAGTTCTCGCGGTTCTTGCCCGCCTTTTCCTTGAACTGGGTCATCCGGGTCAGCCAGCCCAGCCGCACCACGCAGTTGAATATCCAGGCCAGTTCGGAATGCGCCGGCACCTGGGACTGGTTGAACAGGATCGAGCGTTTCGGATCGAGGCCGCAGGCGAGGAACGCCGCCGTCACCTGGCGGGTGGCGTCGGTCAGCGCCGCCGGGTCCTGCCAGACCGTGATCGCGTGCAGGTCGACGACGCAGTAGATCGTCTCCATGGCGCCGTCCTGCAACTCGACGAAGCGCCGGATCGCGCCGAGATAGTTGCCCAGGGTCAACTGCCCCGAGGGCTGGACCCCGGAGAAAACGCGCGGAGTATGGGTGCGGGCTTGGTTCATGGACGGTCTCTCTCGCCGCGGCCGATTTCAGCGGCCTTCTATGGTCCCCGGCCTCGTTGACGTCAAGGGAGGCCGCGTCGAGGCAAGCCATGGCGCGCGGCGCGGCGAGGCGCTAGAAGGCCGGGCATGAGCATCACCGAAACCTCCCGCCCGCGCGACGCCGTGCATCCGGCCCTGTGGACCATGGTCGCGGTGATGATCGGCTTCGAGGTGCTGTTTTCGGCCGCCGATGCCGGGCTGGTGCCCGAGATCCTGGGCCGCTGGCCGGTCTATCTGCGCCTCGCCTTCTTCGATCTGGTGTTCGAATACGCCCGGGCCGGCAATGGCGTCGAGCCACAGCTCGTCTGGTCGTTCTTGACCCATGCCTTCCTGCATGGCGGCTGGCTGCATCTGGCGATGAACGGCGCCGCCTTTCTGGGCCTTGGGCACGCACTGGTGCGGGCGATCGGGATCGGGCGGTTCCTGGTTGTCTTCGCAATCACCGCCATCGCGGGTGCTCTGACCTTCGGGCTGGTCGCCCAAACCAACGGCCCGGTGGTCGGGGCTTCGGGGGCGATCTTCGGCATGTTCGCGGTCCTCACCGCCTGGCAGGAGCGCGCTTTACGCCTTATGGGGCGCAGCCGGTCGATGATCTGGCGGCGGATCGCCGGGCTGGTGGCGCTGAACGTCGCCCTGGCCTTCGGGCTCGGCGGCTTGCTGGCCTGGCAGGCGCATCTCGGCGGCTGGGTCGCGGGCTGGCTGCTGGCGGGCCTGTTCCGGCCCCGGCACGGGCCGATGCGGGCGTTTTGACGAACGCGGCGGACAATCATGTCCGCCCTACCAGGCAGCGCGGCGCCGCACGGGTTGGGTGGACATGATTGTCCACCCGTCTGCTCTAGCCGCGCGACATCGCTTCGCGGACCTCCGACGGCCGGAACGCCCCCAGCGCCGCCGCCGCCGCCGCGTAAGCCACCGCCCCGGCGACCACGATCAGCGCCAGTCCGGCCGTGCGCCAGTCCGGCAGCAGCGCCGCCTGCGCCTCGGCCAGCCCCAGCACCAGCGCGCCCATCGCCAGCGAGGCGGCGAGGATGCGCGGCCAGCGCGCCGCCAGCCGGGCGTCGATGGCAACCTCGCCGCCGAGCCCCCGCGTGGCGCGCCACAGCAGCACCAGGTTGACCCAGCCCGCAACCGTGGTGCCGACGGCGGCGGCCAGATACCCTGCAAACGGTGCGCCACCAACCGCAATGACCACGTTCACCACCATCGAGACCAGCGCGCAGCGCAACGGCGTTCGGGTGTCCTCGCGGGCGAAGAAGGCCGGTTGCAGCACCTTCTGCAACACGAAGGCGGGCAGACCGAAGGCGTAGATCGCCAGCGCCGCCGCCGTGGCTGCGGTGTCCGAGGCGGTAAACGCGCCGTGCTCGAACAGCACCGCCGTGACCAGCCCGGGCAGCACGATCAGCGCCACCGTGGCCGGCAGGGTCAGCATCAGGCAGAACTCCGCCGCCCGGTTCATCGCCCGGCCCGCGCCGATCGCGTCGCCCGCCCGCACCCGGCGCGACAGTTCCGGCAGCAGCACCACGCCGATCGCCACCCCGACCACCCCGAGCGGCAACTGGTAGAGCCGGTCGGCATACCAGAGCCAGCTCACGGCGCCGTCGAAATAGCTCGCCACCTGGGTGCCGACCAGCAGGTTGATCTGCATCACCCCACCCGCCAGCGCCGCCGGAACACCCAGCGTCACCAGGCGCTTCACATCCGGGGTGAGGCGCGGCAGCCGCAGTTTCAGTGACATCCCCGCTCGCCGCGCCGCCCAGACCACCAGGCCAAGCTGGGCGATCCCGGCCACGAACACCGCCCAGCTCAACGCCGGGCCGACGTCCCAGCCCATCCCTGCCGCCAGCGCCATGGCGCCGATCAGGATCAGGTTCAACAGCACCGGCGCCGCCGCCGCCGCCGAGAACCGGCCGAACGAGTTCAGGATGCCCGAGAACAGCGCCGCCAGCGAGATGAAGACGATATAGGGGAACACCACCCGCGAGAACGCCACCGCCAGGTCGAACCTCCCCCCATCCCCGGCGCCGTCGAAGCCGCTGGCCAGCGCCAGCACGAACCAGGGCATCGCCAGTTGGGCCACCACGGTGAGCGCGATCAGCGCCGTCAGCAGCACCGCCATCGCCTCCTCGGCGAAGCGCTTTGCGTCAGCCGCGCCGTCGCCCTCCAGCTTCTTGGCGAACAGCGGCACGAAGGCCATGTTGAAGGCGCCCTCGGCGAACAGGCGGCGGAACATGTTGGGCAGCCGGAAGGCGACGAAGAACGCCTCCGCCACCGGCCCGGCGCCGAGCAGGGCGGCGATCATGATGTCGCGCCCGAACCCCAGCACCCGGCTGGCCAGGGTCCAGCCGCCGACGGTGGCGAAGCCGCGCAGCAGCCGGATCGGCGAGGGGCTCATTCGGAAACGGCTTTGGTCGCGGCGGCGCTGTCCGCCGCAATGCCCTCGATCGCCTCGATCAGGCGGCGCTCGATGAGGCGCAGTTTCTGCTCGCCGCGGATCTTGTGGCCGAACAGGTCCTTGACGTAGAAAACATCGACCGCGTGCTCGCCATAGGTGGCGATGACCGCCGAGAAGATGTTGATGTTGAGCCCGGTCAGGGTCCGCGTCAGCAGGTGCAGCAGGCCGAGCCGGTCGCGGGCGTTGACCTCGATCACGGTGTAGAGTTCCGAGGCCTCGTTGTCGAAGACGATCCGGGTCGGCAGGGTGAAGGACATCTCGCGCGGCCTGTCGCGGCGGCGCTGCTTCAATTCATCGCGGGGGATCACCTCGCCCTTGAGAGTGCGCGAGATGGTGCGCTTCAGCCTGCTCAGGCGGCTCGAGTCGAAGGGATGCCCCTCGCGGTCCTGGATCCAGAACACCGAGCAGGCCATGCCGTCGGCGGTGGTGTAGGTGCGCGCATCGACGACGCTGGCGCCGGCCAGCGCGAAGGCCCCGGCCATGCGCGAGAAGATGCCCGGATGGTCGGCCATGTAGAGGCAGGCCTTGGTGGCGTCGCGGCTCTCGTCGGGCAGGAACCGGCTGGAGAACCTGGTGTCGCTCCTGGCCTCGTGTGCCAGCCGGGCGAGAATCGCGTGGGTGTCGGTGTCGAGACCCAGCCAGTAGGGCTGATAATGCCGCTCCAGCTCGGCGGCGCGTTCGGCCTCCGGCCATTTCGCCAGCCGCTCCGCCAGCGCCGCGCGCGCCTCCTCGACCCGCGCGGCGCGGCTGATCTCGTCGCTGCCGCCGGTCAGCACCTCACGGGTGTCCCAGTAGAGCTTGCGCAGGAGCTGGGCCTTCCAGTTGTTCCACACTCCGGGCCCGACCCCGCGGATGTCGCACACCGTCAGCACCAGCAGCAGCCGCAGCCGGGTCGGGCTCTGCACGATATCGGCAAAATCCCTGACCGTGCGCGGGTCGGCGATGTCGCGCTTCTGGGCCACGTCCGACATCAGCAGGTGGTGGCGGATCAGCCAGATCACCATCTCGGTCTCGGCCCGGTCGAAGTTCAGGCGCGGGCAGACCGTGGCGGCGATCTCGGCGCCGTATTGCGAGTGGTCGCGGGCGTCGCCCTTGCCCAGATCGTGCAGGAACAGCGCCATGTAGAGCACCCGGCGGTTGATCCCGCCCTTGATGATCTCGGTGGCGACGGGATGGTCCTCGCTGAGCTCCAGCGTCTCGATCCGGTTCAACGTCGCGATGGTCTGGATGGTGTGCTCGTCGACCGTGTAGTGGTGGTACATGTTGAACTGCATCATCGCCACGACGCGGCCGAACTCGGGGATGAAGCGGCCCAGCACGGCGGTCTCGTTCATCCGCCGCAGCAGCCAGGCGCCGTTGGCCGGGTCGGTCAGCATCTCCAGGAACAGCGCGATCGCGTCCGGGTTGGCGCGCAGCTCGTCGTCGATCAGCTCGAGGCTCTGGGTCACCAGCCGGAGCGCCGCCGGGTGGAGTTGCGCGTCCAGCCTCGCGGCATCGCGGAACAGCCGCAGCAGGTTGACCGGGTCGCTGGCGAACACCCGGTCGTCGCGCACGCTGAGCCGCCCGGCGCGCACCACGAAGGGCTGGTTCGGGTTGCTGGCCGCGCCGCGGAAGCTGAGCGCGCGCAACAGGGTGGAGAGCCGCGGCGGCGCCTTGGCGTGCTGCGCCTCGAGCGCGGCCGAGAAGATCCGGGTCAGGTCGCCGACATTCTTGGCGTGGCGGAAATAGGCCTGCATGAAATGCTCCACCGCCCGGCGCCCGTCGTGGTCGGCAAAGCCCATGCGCCCGGCGATCTCGACCTGGCGGTCGAAGGTCAGCTTCTCCTGGGCCCGTCCGGCCAGGTCGTGCAGGTGGCAGCGCACCGCCCAGAGGAACTTCGAGGCGTCGGCGAAGCGCTGCACCTCGTCGTGCTCGAACACCCCCATCTCGACCAGCTCCCAGGCGCTGTCGGTGCGGTAGAGGTATTTCGAGATCCAGTGCAGCGATTGCAGGTCGCGCAGGCCCCCCTTGCTCTGCTTGATGTTGGGCTCCAGCAGGTAGCGCGAACCGCCATGGCTTTGGTGGCGCTGGTCGTGCTCGCCCAGTTTCGCCTCGACGAATTCGTGCCCGGTGCGCAGGAACAGTTCCTTCCACAACCGGGCATCCAGTTCGTCGAACGGTTCCCGGTCGCCGCAGATAAAACGCTTTTCCAGCAGCGTGGTGCGGATCGTCAGGTCGGCCCGGGCCAACCTCAGGCAGTCGCCGATGCTGCGCGTCGACCAGCCGACCTCCTGCTTCAGGTCCCAGAGCACGCGGAGCATGCTCTCGATCACGTTCTCGCTCCAGGGGGTCCGCTTGTAGGGGGTCAGGAACAGCAGATCGAGATCCGACCAGGGCGCCATCTCGCCGCGCCCGGTGCCGCCGACCGCGACCACCGCGAGGCGCTGGCCCTTGGTGCGGATCGGCGCCGGGTGCAGATGGGTGGCGCAGTAATGGAACACCCCGGCGACCACCACGTCGACGATGTGGGCATAGCTGCGCGCCACCCGCAGCCCGGCATGGGGCTGCGCCAGCAGGGCCGCGCGGACCTTGTCGCGGCCGCCGGCGAGCTGATCTCCGATCAGCCGGACGACCTCGCGGCGCAGCGCCTTGGGTCGGGCCTCGGCGGACTCCGCTCCGGCCGCCGCGTCGATCGCCCCGGTCAGGCGGTCCAGGTCGGCCAGTTCGGCCGCCGGGGCGACCAGATGCACCAGTCCCGCGAACGTCGCAGCGGCGCCGCGCTTTCGCTTCGGCTTTCGCTTGCGCTGTGCTGTCGCGACCAATACGCCCTCACGAACCCAGGCCAAGGCGGGAGGGGGCGGGATCGAGCACCTCGAAACCGCGCACGCCGACCTCGAGAATCGCCATCGCCCGGACGTTGAGGCCGCCGGGCTCGAAGCGCAGCGGCCCGAGCACGCCCTGGAAACCCTCGATCCGGGTCAGCTCGGCCCGGCCGAAGGGCGTCGTCGAGCCGTCGCGCCGCGCATCGGCCAGAAGCTGGCCGGCGACCTGCACGGCGTCGTAGCCGAGCACCGCGATGAACGGCGGCGGGGCGCCGTAGCGCGCCGAATAGAGGCCGGCGAAGAGGTCGAGCCGGTCCGGATCGGGGGCCGGGAACCAGCCGCCCCGCAGCGCCGGCTCCTGCAATGTGGCGCTGGCGTTCCACTGGCCGAGGCCGAGATACCTGACCTCGACCGGGTCGAGGCCGCCGTAGTCCAGGAAAGCGCCGACCGAGCGCAGCCCCTGGCCGCTGTCCGGCAGCAGGATCGCGGTGGCGCCGGCCGCCAGCGCGGCGCCGGCGAACGACCCGGAGGCGTTCTGGATGCCCTGGAAGGTGCGCGGATAGCCGCTGGCGACCACCACCCGGGCGCTGCCCGACAGCACCGCTTGATCGGCGCCCCGGAGCGCCGCCGCGCCGTAGTCGGTCTGGGGATAGAACACCGCGATCCGGTCCAGCCCGCGCGAGGCGGCGAAACCGACGATACGCTCGGCCTCGGCCTCGGGCAAAAAACCGCTGAGGAACACCGGGCCGCCGGCCACGGCACTATCGGTCGAGAACGAAATCGCGTTGATGCCGGCGGCCCCGGCGGCGTCGCCGACCCCGCCGGTGTTGGCGCCGAACAGCGGCCCGAGGATCAGCGCCGCGCCCTCGCCGACCGCCTTTTGCGCCATCGCGCGGGCGCCTTGCGGGGTGCCGGCGGTATCGTAGATCCTGAGTTCCATGGTCGGGTCGGCCAGATCGACCATTGCCATCCTTGCCGCATTGACCAGCGCATTGCCGGCCTTGGCCGCGCCCGGGTCGGCGGCGGTCAGGGGCGCCAGCAGCGCCACCAGCACCGGCCGGTTCGGATCGACCCGGCCGGCCGGCGGCACCGGGCTGGTCTGCGACGCCAACGGCGCCGTTGTCCGCGCCGCTCCGGGCCCGGTCGTCGGAGCGCAGGAGGCGACCGCCAGCGCCAGCCCGGCGGCGATGAAAAGGCTCGGGACGGTGGAGCGCGAACGAAGCATGGCAACCTCTCATTCTCTTTTGGCCGCACGGATACTATACAAGAGGCCTTGTCCTGCCCAAACGAGGCGGCAGTTTGTCGAAACTTATGAGCGCCACGCCGGAAAGTAAACGCAGCGCGAGCGGCGCCGATAGGCGCGGCCCCGAAATGCATGGCGCGGGGCATTGGTCTCCCGAAGCGCTGGAATCGGGCCTCTACCTGGTGGCGACGCCGATCGGCAACGCCGCCGACATCACCCTGCGCGCCCTCGACGTGCTGGCCCGCGCCGACGCCATCGCCGCCGAGGACACCCGCCGGACCCGCAAGCTGATGACGATCCACGGCATCGCCCTGGCGGGCCGCCCGATGGTCTCCTACCACGACCGCAACGGCGCCGAGCGGCGGCCGCGTATCCTCGCCTGGCTGCGCGAGGGGATGAGCGTCGCCTATTGCTCGGATGCCGGCACGCCGCTGGTCGCCGACCCCGGCTACCGCCTGGCCGAGGCGGCGCTGGCCGAGGGGCTGGGCCTGACCGCGATCCCCGGCGCCTCGGCGCTGCTCACGGCGCTGTCGCTGGCCGGGCTGCCGGCCGACCGTTTCCTGTTCGCCGGCTTCCTGCCGCCGAAGCCGGGCGCGCGCAAGACGGCGCTGGGCGAGCTGGCCGCGGTGCCGGCGACGCTGGTGTTCTACGAGAGCCCGCGCCGCCTGGCCGCCTCGCTGGCCGACATGGTGGAAGTGCTGGGGGGGGGCAGGGCGGCGGCGGTGGCGCGCGAGCTGACCAAGAAGTTCGAGCAGGTGCGCCGCGCGCCGCTGGGCGATCTGGCCCGCCAATACGCCGCCGAGGACGCGCCCAAGGGCGAGGTGGTGGTGCTGGTCGGCCCGCCCGACCCGGCGACAGCACAGGCGCAAAGCGCCGCCGCGCTGGACGACGAGCTGGTGCGGGCGCTGGCCAGCCTTTCGGTCAAGGACGCCGCGCGCGAGGTCGCCGCCCGCCTCGGCCTGCCCCGGCGCGAGGTCTACGCCCGGGCGCTGGAGTTGGCGCGGCGATGAGGGCGCGGCGCGGGCGCGGCGGCTATCTCAGCGGTCTCGCCGCCGAGGAGCAGGCGGTATCCACCACGCTCAATCAGATTAAGCAGAGGGGCATTGTGCTGCACGAGGGGCGCTCAAGAGAGGGGATGGTGTGGAGGCTGTAGGTATATCAGGTCAGCGGTGCTTATTTTTCGGCAACTTTTTGGCCTCTTTGGCCAAAGCAGCGATCCGTTCATCTGCTTCGCGTTGGCGTTCAAGCTTGCGACGCTGATCAAATTTCTTGTAATGGCTTTCTGCGACCCGCTTGGCGGCGGAAGATTTCACCGATCCTCCCGTCCTAAGAACCGTACGGCCAAGCTGCCGTAACTGCTGATCCAAAAGATTCCGCGCATCCTGCATGACGATCAACCTGCCCATATCGACCTGATCCTCGAATATATCCAGCAAGATCGTGGTAAGCCTGTTTAGCTCCTTAATCTCCGGTTCCCCGAGATAGTTCTTCGATATGCTAACGTCGGTCTTGCGAATGTTGTCATGTTGCCATGCCTGCAAACCCATATTCTCAACTTTATGGTCGGATCTTGTTGCCACAATTTCCGCTGGCGTGTGAGATGTTACAGCATAGACAAGTTTGGCCTGGGTGCGCTGATAAAACTCGCGAGCCGCTTCTGTGGTGCCGTCATAGTCCTGGCACATTGCGCAAATTGTGCGAAGTTCCCGATATACATTCGCTTCATCCGAACGAATGTCGCGGATAATCTCACGAAGCTCGGCAACCCTATCGGCGTTCTCGGGTTGCTTGAGGCGGGGGGCATCAATGACGAAACCCTTTTTGGCAAATTGAACCAGAACGCCAGTTGCCCAACGGCGGAACACGGTCGCTTGTGCGGAGGAAACGCGATAGCCGACAGATATCACCATATCGAGGCTGTAGAGGGTGGCTGGTCTACCGGTGGTTGTTTGCACTTTTTGCAAAGAAGTCGATTCTTCGAGTTCGCCCTCTTCGAGCACGCTGGCAATATGCCGCGAGATCGTGGATACATCCCGGCCAAAGAGTTGGCCGATTTGTGCCTGCGTCATCCAAAGGGTTTCGCCTTCATAGCGAATATCCAGCCGCAAGCCCTTATCGGTCGCATATGCTAGAAACCGATCGCCTGTCGTAGCGTTTTCTATGAGGTGGACGGGGTCATTTTCCTTGCTGCTCATGGGGTCGCCTGATTCGATTCGGTTATTAGAACATTATAGCAACTTCCGCAAACAAACGCCCACCCCTTCGCCATTTCTGTTATGGGTTAGGCCACCCGCTCGAATTGGTTGCGCACGGCGCATTGGCTCGCGTATCCCTCAAGCATAAGGAAGTGCAATGAAGGCAGGTAACCAATGAAAACCCGGCGCGGACGCGGCGGCTATCTCAGCGGGCTGGCCGCCGAGGAGCAGGCGGCCCGCGCCTACCACAAACGCGGCGCCGAGATCCTCGCCCGGCGTCACCGCAACGAGGCCGGCGAGATCGACATCATCCTGCTCGAGGACGGAATTCTGGTCTTCGTCGAGGTCAAAATGCGCAAAAACCGGGCCGAATTGGCTGAATCCATTACCGAAAGGCAATGGCGGCGCTTGGGATTGGCGGCAAACCACTATATGATGAGCCACAGCAACGAGACGGGCCCGATCCGTGGTTGCCGCTTCGACGCCGTGCTGATCGGCGCCGGCGGCCGCCTCGAGATCATCGAAAATGCCCGCAGTTTCGACGAGCATTGAGGCGGAGCAAGAACATGAAAATCAACACCACACTGGTGGCGGCAGGCCTGTGCGGGCTTGCACTCACCGCTTGTACACCGGTTGGCATGGCGGTCGGGACCGGCGCCGTGCTGGTCCGCTCGGTGGTCCAGGAGCGCACCACGATGGACGCGCTCAGGGACACCGAGATCAAGCTGAGCATCATGAACCGGCTGATGAACCACTCCCACGCGCTGTTCGGCGATGTCTCGGTCGGCGTGGTCGAGGGCCGCGTGCTGCTGACCGGCTCGGTGCCGGAGCGCGAGCACAAGGTGGCCGCGGCGCGGATCGCCTGGGAAACCGAAGGCGTTGCCGCCGTCGAGGACGAGATTACGGTGGAAGAGGACAGCAGCACCAAGGCCTACCTCACCGATGTGCGGATCTCGAATACCCTGCGTTTTGCGCTTCTGACCGATGGCAAGGTGAGCTCGATGAATTACAATATCGAGACCATCAACCGCGTGGTGCACCTGACCGGGCTCGCCAAGTCGAACGAAGAACTCGACCGGGTGATCCGCCGGGCGCGGGCGGTGAAGGGCGTCGAGCGTGTGGTCAGCCACGTGCTGACCATCGACGACCCGCGCCGGGTGCGCACGGTCGCGGCCACCGCCGCCACCACCGGCTGAGCCGGAACCCGCCTGCGCGCCCGCCCCCCCCGGCGGGCGCGCCTTACCCTGACCCGACCGCCGCGAGGGGGGAGATGCCGCTTTCCGTCGCCATCCAGATGGACCCGATCGAGGCCGTCGATATCGGCGCCGATTCGACCTTCCGCATCGCCCTGGAGGCGGCTGCGCGCGGGCACGAACTGTTCTACTACCAGGTTCCCGACCTGGTCTGGGACGGCGGCCGGGTGCTGGCCTCGGGCTGGCCGCTGGAGGTGCGCAACCAGCCCGGCGACCACTATAGCCTCGGCCCGCGCGAGACCCGCGATCTGGCGAGCATGGACGTGGTGCTGCTGCGCCAGGATCCGCCCTTCGACATGAGCTACGTCACCAACACCCACCTGCTCGAGATGATCCATCCCGGGACCCTGGTGGTGAACGACCCGTTCTGGGTCCGCAACTGCCCGGAAAAGCTGCTGGTGCTGGAGTTTCTCGACCTGATCCCGCCGACCCTGATCGCCCGCAGCCTGCCGGCCCTGCGCGCCTTCAAGGAACGGCATGGCGACATCATCCTCAAACCGCTCTACGGCAATGGCGGCGCCGGGGTGTTCAGGCTGAGTGATTCCGACACCAATCTGAACGCGCTGCACGAGCTGTTCAGCGGCATCAACCGCGAGCCGCTGATCGCGCAGAAGTTCCTGGCCGAAGTGGCGCGGGGCGACAAGCGGGTGATCCTGATCGACGGCGAGCCGGCCGGCGCCATCAACCGGGTTCCGGCGCCGGGCGAGACCCGCTCGAACATGCATGTCGGCGGCCGGCCGGAGAAGGTCGAACTGGACGACCGCGACCGCGAGATCTGCGCCCGCATCGGGCCGCTCTTGCGCGAGCGCGGGCTGATCTTCACCGGCATCGACATCATCGGCGGCTGGCTGACCGAGATCAACGTCACCTCGCCGACCGGCATACAGGAGTTGGAGCGCTTCGACGGCACCAATTCGGCGGCGCTGATCTGGGAGGCGATCGAGCGGCGGCGCGCCGCCTGATGGCCCGGAGCGCCTGATGAAACGGTCTTTCCGCCTGCGGCTGCTGAGCCTGTTCCTGCGGCTGGTGGTCAAGACGGCGCTGGGCCTGATCAAGACCCCGCGGGCGGTGCGCGCCCGCTTCGAGCGCGCCGCCAAGCGCCTGTTCAGCCCGCCCGAGGACGCCAATTTTGTCGCCGACACGATCCGGCGCAACGGCGCGGGCGGCGACGGCACCCTGATCGAGACACTGTGGGCCAGCCGCGGGCGGCCCGACCGGCGCCGGGTGATCCTCTACCTGCATGGCGGCGCCTATCTCGCCGGCTCGATCCGCACCCACCGCCATCTCGCCGCCTATCTCGCCGGGGCCGCCGGGGTGCGCGCGGTCGTGCCCGACTACCGGCTGGCCCCGGAGCACCCCTTCCCGGCGGCGCTCGACGACGCGCTCTGCGTCTACCGGCATCTGCTCGAGTCGGGCTACCCGGCCCGGAACATCGCGCTGGCGGGCGATTCGGCGGGCGGCGGGCTGGTGTTCGCGCTGCTGCTGAAGGCGGCCGGGCAGGGCCTGCCCGGCCCGGCCTGCGTGGTCGCCTTCTCGCCCTGGACCGACCTGACCATGACCCGTCCCAGCCTGCGCCGCAACGCCAGGCGCGACATGATGCTGCCGCTGCGCCGGTTCCGCGAAGTGGTTTCGCACTATCTGCAAGGGGCGATGACCACCGATCCGCTGGCCTCGCCGGTCTACGGTGACTACGAGGCCCCGCCGCCGGCGCTGATCACCGCCTCGAAGGCGGAGATCCTGCGCGACGACGCGGTGGCGATGGCCGACCGGTTGCGCCAGGCCGGCGGCGACGTGGCGCTGGAGTTGTGGAAGGACATGCCGAACGCCTGGCCGCTGTTCGTCGGGCTGGCGCCGGAGGCCGCCGTCACGGTGGAGCGCGCCGGCCGGTTCATCGCCCGGCATCTGGGCGCGGCGCCGGAGGACGGCGCCTAATCGCCCCCCCGCGACGCTTTCTCGGCGATGCCGGAGACCCCCTCGCGGCGCTCCAGTTCGCCCAAGACGTCGTCCAGCGCCACGCCGCTGGCGGCGAGCATGACCAGGAAATGGTAGAGCACGTCGGCGCCCTCGCGGGTCAGCGCCGCGCGGTCGCCTTTCTCCGCCTCGACCATCGCCTCGCCGGCCTCCTCGCCGAACTTCTCGGCGCAACCGGCCGGGCCCCTGGCCAGCAGCGCGGCGGTATAAGAGGTTGCCGGGTCGGCGCCCGCCCGGGCGGCGATGGTGGCGGCGAGGCGTTGCAGGATGTCGCTCATGGGGTGGCCCTCCGCCAGCCACGGCAGGGAAGGCCACGGCCCTCCCCCCCAACCCCCTCCCGAGGGGAGGGGGAGAGGCACCGCCGGCGCCATTCACGCCCCCCTCTCCCT
>JACZTQ010000218.1 GCA_022573605.1 Pseudomonadota bacterium
CCTGCATGACGCAGCGGCCCGAACTGTTCGGAGCCTGTCTGCCGGCAGTCGGCGTGATGGACATGCTGCGTTTCCACAAGTTCACCGCCGGCCGATTCTGGGTCGACGACTACGGGTCGGCCGACGTCGCCGACGAGTTCCAGGCGCTCTACGCCTATTCGCCGTACCACAATCTCAAGCCGGGGACGCAATACCCGCCGACTTCGGAGGTGGCACAATGACCGCCCCGTCGAGGTGCTCATCGGCAATCATGGCGGCAATGCTGTCCCTGTGAATCCCCGGCACCAGGTAGATATGTTCATCCTCCTGGAACAGGGTATACAGCGCCGGCGCGACCTCTTCTCCGACGAAAACGATGCGATGTTGGCGGGTCTCGGCCTTTTCCATCTGGGCAGTCTGCAGCTTGACCATCAGTATGATTATCCCCGGCACCAGAAGCAAGGGCATGGCGACCATCATTAGCAGGGTGCGCCGGTCGCGAATACTGTCAAGCATCTCTTTGCGGACAATGACGAATACCCTGCGCATCAGGCGGCCCCTACCAGGTGGATAAATTCGTCTTCGTAGGAATCGTGGGTCATCTGGGCCTCGAATTCCGTGCGGCTGCCGCAGTAAAAGAGTCTGCCGTCATGGATAATGGCAATATCGTCGCAAAGTAGTTTCACTTCCCCCATACGGTGGGTGGAGAAAATGACCGTCTTGCCATCATCCCGGCAGGAGCGGATCAGGTCCACAATGGCCCGGGAGGTCATCACGTCCAGCCCTTCGGTGGGCTCGTCGAAGACCATGACGTCCGAATCGTGGATGATGGTCCTGGCGATAGACGTTTTCTGCTTCATGCCGCTGCTCAGCCGTCCGATACGGCGGTCGGCAAAATCGCTGATGCCCAGCAGTTCGAAAATCTCCTCTCGGCGCTGCCTGATGCTGGCCTCATCCATACCGTGCAGCTGACCCATGTAGCGCACCATTTCCGTGGGGGTCAAGCGATCATACAGGGCCGTCTGCCCCGTCATGAAGCCGATATTTTCGCGCACCTTTTGGGGCTCCAGCCGGGTGTCATAGCCGGCGACGGAGATGCTGCCGGAGCTGGGCTTCAGCATGGTGGCGATCATGCGCAGGGTGGTTGTCTTGCCGGCGCCATTGGGGCCGATCAGGCCGAAGATCTCGCCCGCCCCCACCGTGAACGACAGCCCGTCGACGGCGATGATGTCGCCATAGCCGCAGGTGAGCCCGGTGACTTCCAGCATCAGGCCGCCTCCCCGCCCAGGTAGGCGCGGCGCAGTTCCGGGCTGGCCATGACTTGCGACGTCGGGCCCTGCAACAGGCGGCGGCCGTTGTCCTGGACGTAGATCTCGGGGCAGATGCGGGCGACCTCGCGGATGTTGTGCTCGATCAGCAAGACGCTGCGGCCGCCACTTGCTTCGGGGCCCACCAGCGAGGCGATCAGGTCGGCCATGGCGCGGGCTTCCGCCTGGTTGAGCCCGGCGAGCGGTTCATCGAGCAGCAGGAGTTTCGGCTCCAGCGCCAGGGCGCGGGCGACCTCCAGCCGTTTGAGATATCCTAACGGCAGTTCGCCGGGCATGGCTTGCGCCGCCTCGCCGATGCCGACCAGGTCGAGCAACTCGCGGGCGCGGGCGCGCTCGGCGCTGCGCCCGGTGTGCAGGAGGGCGGCCAGCGGGCTGGCCATGCGGTGGCTGCCGACCGCCAGCGCCACGTTGTCGGTCAGGTTCAGCGACTTGAGAGGGCGCACGATCTGCTGGGCCAGTCCCATCCCGGCGCGGATGCGGCGGTCGATGGGCCAGCGGGTCACATCCTCACCGCGAAACACCACCCTGCCCTGCTGCGGGCGCAGCACGCCGGTGATGATCCGCATCAAGGTGGTCTTGCCGGCACCATTGGGGCCGATGAAACCGAGCAGCTGGCCCTCGGCCATCTCCAGCGAGACGTTATCGACGGCAGTGACGCCGCCGAAGCGCATGGTGACATGTTCGATGGCAAGCAGGGTCATCGCGGTAGCCTCCACAATGCAATCCGGGCGGCGATGCGGCGCGCCAGCCCGGCGATGCCGTCGGGGGCGAAGCGCATGGCGGCGAAGATCAGCAGGCCGTAGAGCAGCAGCTTGTAGTCGTCGACGAACTGGAACCAGAGCGGCATCACCGACAGCAACCCCGCCGCCAACGCCACCCCCCAGATCGAGCCGATGCCGCCGATGATGACCATCGCCAGCACGGTGACCGACTCGACAAAGCCGAAGCTGTCCGGCCCGATGAAGCGGATGTGGTGGGCGTAGAGGCCCCCCGCCACCCCGGCGCCCGCGGTGCCGATGACGAAGGCCCAGAGCTTGAAGCGCTTGACATCGATGCCGAGGATGCGGGCGGTGTCCTCGTCGTCGGCGATGGAGTCGAAGGCGAACCCCATCCACGAGCGCCGGATGTGCAGCGCCACCAGCACGAACAGCACCGTGCAGACGATCGCCAGCAGCAGCAGGCCGGGCCGCCCGAAAGCGGCCTGGGGGATGCCGGAGATGCCGACCTCGCCGCCCAGCGCGTCTTGCTTGCGCACGAAGCCGACGAACAGGAAGGTGACCCCCATGGTGGTGATGGCGAGAAAATCGTGGCGCACGCGCAAGCTCGCCATGCCGACCAGCAGCCCCACCGCCCCGGCCATCGCCGCGGCGGGCAGCAGCGCCAGCGCCAGCGGCACGCCGGCCTTGGTCAGCAGCGCCGCGGTATAGGCGCCGATGCCGAAGAAGGCGGCGTGGCCGAGGCTGACCTGGCCGCAAAACCCGGTGATGACGTTGAGCGACAGCGCGAACAGGATCGCGATCGACATGGTGGTGAGCAGGACGATTTCGTAGGCCATCGCCTCACCCTCTCGCCAGGATGCCCTGAGGGCGCACCATCAGGACGATAATCAGGAAGGCAAAAGCGATCGCGTCGCGGTCCAACAGGTGGCCGATATAGATGGTGCCGAAGGCCTCGATCACGCCCAGCGCCAGCGAGGCCACCAGGGTGCCGCGCACCGAACCCAACCCCCCCAGCACGATGATCGCCAGCGCCTTGTAGGCGGGCACCGCCCCCATGGTCGGCTCGACCAGGTTGTTCAGCAGCGCCACCATCACCCCGGCGGCGGCGGCCAGCGCCGAGCCGATGAAGAAGTTGAGGTAGCGCACACGCTCCACATCGATGCCGAAGCTGCGCGCCATGTCCGGGTCGGCCACCGTGGCGCGCCAGGCGATGCCGGTGCGGGTCGAGGCCGACAGCCAGCCGAGCAGGCCGAGGAACACCACCGCGATGCCGACCACCATCAGCCTTGCGTGGCTGAGGAAGATGCCGGGCAGGATCTCGACCTGGGTCTGCAAGGGCGGGTCGGTGAACGACAGGCCGTAGGGGCCGAACACCAGCCGGAAGATCTCCTCGGAGGCGATGAACAGCCCGATCGAGGCGATCAGCGCCACCAGCGGCGGCTGGTCCAGCAAGGGCTTGTAGGCGAAGCGGTAGACGCCGACGCCGATCACCCCGACCACGACCATGGCGACGGCCAGCGCCAAGGCGAAGCTGCCGGTCTGGTTGGTGACGATGACGCCGAGATAGGCGCCCAGCGTAAAGAGCGCCGCGTGGGCCACGTGCAGGATGCGCAACAGCCCGTAGACCAGGGTCAGCCCGAGCGCGATCAGGGCATAGATCGCGCCCTGCACCAGGCCCTGGACGGTGAGGTCTAGGAACAGCATGGGGGTGGGGGTGTCAGGGAGGGGCCGCCATTCCGGGAGCCGCCGTCATTCCCGCGCAGGCGGGAATCTCTCGACAATACCCCGAGATCCCCGCCTGCGCGGGGATGACAAAGGGGTGTTGGTGGGGCTGCACTCGGCGGCGGTGCGCCAGGTGGCACGCGATGGGCGCGGGAACGCCTGCGCCGTCCCCCCCTCTCCAGCTCTCCCCCACCCCAATGTCGAAAATGGGGGGGGAGAGGGGCGCCTGGCGGCAGGGGCCGGATCACTCCTCCGGCGGCGCCAGCAGGGCGGCGTCCGAGATCACCGCGTAGTGGCGCCAGTTGCCATCCTTCACGATCTGCACCTGCACGTCCTTCCTGACCTCGCCGAGGCCGTTGAACGAGATGTGGCCGGTCGAGGCGTCGAGGCTGGTCGCCGCGATGGCGTCGCGCAGCGCCGCCTTGCCGCCGCCGCCCGCCGCCCGCAGCGCCTCGGCCATGACCAGAACGGCGGTATGGGCCGAGGCCCCGACCATGTCGGCCGGATAGCCCGCCTTGGCCTCGAAGCCGGCGATGAAGGCTTGCGTCACCGGGTCGCTCGAGTCGCGATCCAGCGAGGTGGTGATGATCACCCCCTCGGCGGCGGGCCCGGCGATCTCGATGAACTTCTGGGTGTCGTAGCCCTCCTGCCCGATCACCGGCGCCTCGATCCCGGCGGCGCGGAGCTGGCGCACCAGCGGCCCGGCGGTGAAGAAATAGCCCGAGGCGTAGATCGCCTCCGGGGCGTCCGCCCGGACCTTGGAGACGATCGGGCCGAACTCGCGATCCTTGATCGAGTATTCGTATTCGGCGACGATCTCGATGCCGAAACTGGCCGCCCGGGCCTTGAACCCGGCCGCCAGCGACTTGCCGAAATCGTTGTTCAGGGTGATCATGACGACCCGCTTCAGCCCCATCATGGCGCCGATCAGCTTGGCCCCGGCGCGGCCCTGGACCTCGCCCATGAACGAGGTGCGGAACACATAATCGCCGGCCCGGGTGATGTCGGGATGCACCGCGTAGGCGGCGATGTAGGGGGTGGCCTCCTCCTGGTAGATCGTCGCCGCCGCCCGGGTGGCGCCGGAATAGCTGCCCGAGATGCCGGCCACGACCTCGTCCCGGGTGATCAGCTTGACCGCCAGCGGGGCGGATTCCTTGGGGCTGGCCTGGTCGTCGTAGACCACCAGCTCGAGCATGTCGCCGTTGATGCCGCCGGCGGCGTTGACCTGCTCGACGGCGAGCTGGGCGCCGACCAGGGCGGAGTTGCCGTCGGCCGCGGCAAAACCGGTCAGGGGCACGTTGAAGCCGATCTTGATCGAGCCGGCCAAGGCCGGGGCGGACATTGCCGCCAGTGCTATTCCCGCCACCATGGCGATGTTTTGCAGCTTGAATTTCATGTTCTTTTCTCCCTGTTTATGGTGGCTGTCGTGGCCCGCCGTCAGGCGGGATGGAGTATCGGAAACTCGGGCGCGTCGAAGCGTGCGCCGTGGTCGTATTCGAGCTCCGGGAACGGCGGCGAGCAGCGCTCCAGCCGCCGGGCGAAGCGGGCATCGTCGCCGACCCAGCGCAGCGAGATCACCCGGCGCCGGACAGGCGATGCGTTGGCCGGGGCGCCGTGCAGGGTGCGGAAGGCGAAGGCCACCGCGTCGCCCGGCTCGACCGCCCAGCCGCGGATGTCGAACCGGTCGCGGTTGGCCTCGACGTCGGGCACCGACTCCGCTGTGTCGCCCTGGTAGAGCCTGGTGCCGTCGAAGCGGTCGGGGCGGAAGTCCTTGCCCCAGCGGTGCGAGCCGGCGACGTATTCGATGGTGCGCTCGCGCGGCACCGGGTCGAGCGGCACCCAGAAGCTGACCGA
>JACZTQ010000219.1 GCA_022573605.1 Pseudomonadota bacterium
CCCGCCCCAAGGGTAGGGAGGGGGGGACGGCGCACCGCGCCGTTCCCTTGGCTCCGAATGCCGTGCCGCGCAATGGGCCGCGCCGCGCCAGCTTGGGCATCCTCTGGCCAAGATGCGATAGCCCTGCCCGGCGGGGGAAGGGGATCGGGTTGCGCGGGGGCAGGGGATCGCGTCGCGTTTGGGCAGGGGTCCGCCCTTTCGCCGTCCGCCCCGCTTGCCTCCCCCAAGTCCAGCGTTTATATGCCCCTCATCCGGGGCCAGCCCGGCAAAGACCTAACCACCGGGACAGAGAAAAAGGATCAAGCATGTTCGTCACGCCCGCCTATGCCCAGGCCGCCGGGGAAGCCGGAGGCTCGGGGTTTTCCCTCGGCTCGTTCATGCCGCTGATCCTGATCTTCGTGATCTTCTACTTCCTGCTGATCCGGCCGCAGCAGAAGCGGGCCAAGGAGCACAAGCTGACGGTCTCGAACCTGCGCCGGGGCGACCAGGTGGTCACCGCGGGCGGGGTGATCGCCAAGGTCACCAAGGTGATCGACGACGACGAGATCGAGGTCGAGATCTCGAAGGGCGTCAAGGTCAAGCTGGTGCGCTCGACCATCACGGGGGTGCTGTCGAAGACCGAACCGGCCAACGACAACTGATCCGAAGCCGGCGCCGGCCAACCCGGCGCGGGCACGAGAAACAAGGCGGCGCGATGCTGTTCTTCCCCTTATGGAAACGGATCCTGGTGATCGGCATCTGCCTGGTCGGCCTGCTGTTCGCGATGCCGAACCTGTTCTACGACACCGCCGACAGCGCGGCGCGCGCCCAGACCGAGATCGCCAAGCTGGAGAAGAAGGGCGAGCCGGTGCCGGCCGAGCTGCGGGAACTGGCCGGGAGCTGGCCGAGCTATCTGCCGATCGATGTGGTCAACCTCGGGCTCGACCTGCGCGGCGGCGCCCATCTGCTGGTCGAGGTGCAGATCGCCGAGGTCGTCGCCGAGCGCATGCAGAGCCTGCGCGGCGACGCCCGCAAGGCGCTGATCGAGGGCAATGTGCGCCGCTTCACCAACCTGCGCGCGACCGCCGACCAGGTCACCGTGCGGATCACCAAGGCGGAGGATTTCGAGCGCGCCGGCGAGTTGCTGCGCGGCCTGGCGCAGTCGCTGGGCGGGTTCCTCGGCGGCGGCTTCGGCATGGGCGGGGGCGTCGTGGGCGGGGTCGACCTCGAGATCATTGAGGCGGGCGACCAGAGCTGGCGCATCGTGCTGACCGAGCCGGCCATCGTCGCGCTCACCGACCGCACCATGCAGCAATCGCTCGAGGTGATCCGGCGGCGCATCGACGCGGCCGGCACCCGCGAGCCCTCGATCCAGCGCCAGGGCACCGACCGGGTGCTGATCCAGGTGCCGGGGATCGGCTCGGCCGAGGAACTGCTCGGCCTGATCGGGCGCACCGCCAAGCTGACCTTCCACCGGGTCGAGGGCTCCAGCGCCACCGAGCCCGTCCCCGGTCCCGGCCAGATAGTGGTGCCGGACATCGATGACGGCACCTTCTACCTGCTCGAGCGCCGGGCCATCCTGACCGGCGAGCATCTTATCGACAGCTCGATGGGTTCGCATCCGCAGAACGGCCTGCCGATCGTGAATTTCCGCTTCGACACCGCCGGCGCCCGGATCTTCGGAAACTACACCTCGGCCAATATCGGCCAGCGTTTCGCCACCGTGCTCGACGGCGTGGTGATCACCGCGCCGGTGATCCAGAGCGCGATCCTGGGGGGCTCGGGATTCATCGAGGGCAACTTCACCTCGGAGAGCGCCAGGGATCTGTCGATCCTGCTGCGCTCGGGCGCGCTGCCGGCCTCGATATCGGTGCTGGAGCAGCGCACCGTGGGGCCGGATCTGGGCGCCGACTCGATCGAGCAGGGCCAGAGCGCGACCCTGATCGCGTTCGCCGCCGTGCTGGTCTTCATGGCGGTCTATTACGGCATGTTCGGGCTGTTTGCCAATATCGCGCTGCTGCTGAACGTGGGCCTGATCTTCGGGATGTTGTCGTTGATCGGGGCCACCCTGACCCTGCCCGGCATCGCCGGCATCGTGCTGACCATCGGCATGGCGGTCGATGCCAACGTGCTGATCTTCGAGCGCATCAAGGAGGAGTTGCGATCGGCCAAGAGCGTGCCGCGCGCCATCGAGCGCGGCTACGAGCAGGCCTACAGCGCCATTTTCGACGCCAACATCACCACCCTGATCGCGGCGGTGATCCTGTTCGCCATGGGCTCGGGCCCGGTCAAGGGGTTCGCGGTGACGCTCGGTTTCGGCATCGTCACCTCGGTCTTCACCGCGGTGATGGTGGTGCGGATGATGATCGGCGTCTGGGTGCGGCTGCGCCAGCCCAAGACCCTGAAGGTCAACCTGATCACCCTGCTGCCGGAGAAGACCAGAATCGGCTTCATGGGCTTCCGCAAGATCTGCGCCCGCCTCTCGGGCGGCGCGGTGCTGGCCTCGCTGCTGCTGGTGGCGGTGCTGGGGCTGAACTTCGGCATCGATTTCCGCGGCGGCACCCTGGTCGAGGTGCGCACCGCGGCGCCGGCCGATCTGGGCCAGATCAGGCGGCTGGTCAGCGGCATGGAGCTGGGCGACGTCCAGGTCCAGAGCTTCGGCTCGGAAATCGACGTGCTGGTCCGGATCGAGGAGCAGACGGGCGAGGCCGACCAGCAGATGGCGGTCGCCGCCGAGGTCGGCGAGGTGCTGAAAGCGGCGATCCCCGGCACCGAGATCCGCCGCGTCGAGTCGGTCGGGCCGAAGGTCTCGGGCGAGTTGTTGCAGGCCGGGGTGCTGGCCATCCTGCTCGCCGTCGGGGCGGTGCTGTTCTACATCTGGCTGCGCTTCGAGTGGCAGTTCGGTGTCGGCGCGGTGGTGGCGCTGGGCCATGACGTGGCGCTGACCGTGGGGGTGTTCGCGCTGATCGGGATCGAGTTCAACCTCACGACCATCGCCGCCATCCTGACCATCGTCGGCTATTCGCTGAACGACACCGTGGTGGTCTACGACCGGGTCCGCGAGAACCTGCGAAAATACAAGAAGATGACGCTGTCGGACCTGCTCGATCTGTCGCTCAACGAGACCCTGAGCCGGACCCTGATGACCTCGGCAACGACGCTGATCGCGCTCGGGGCGCTGTTCGCGCTCGGCCCCGAGGTGATCAAGGGGTTCACCTTCGCGATGATCTGGGGCATCGTGATTGGCACCTACTCGTCGGTGTTCGTCGCAGCACCCCTGTTGCTGTGGTTCAGGATCAAGCGCGACTGGTCGACGGCGGACGAGCAGAAGGCCGGGGTCCAGTTCGGCGGCGCGCAGGTCTGAGGCTCGACGCCGTGTAGGGTGCGTGCTGGTCACGCACCGTTGCCGATGCCACTCGAACGGTGCGTGACGAGCACGCACCCTACAACTCACGCGGGGAGGGCGCCGCCATGCGGATGACCGAAATCAGCCTTGCCGGGCGCCTGCCGGTCGATTCCTATGGTCCCGGCGGGTTCCGCATCGAGGGCGCCTGGCAGGCCGGCTCGCTGGTGCTGTCGCCGGGCGGGGTGCACGGGTTCGAGCCGCCGGTCGATGCGGAGGCGCTGGCGCCGCTGGTGGCGCAGGCGGACGCGATCGACGTGGTGCTGATCGGGCAGGGGGCCGAGATCGCACCCCTGGCGGCGCCGCTGCGCGAGGCGCTGGAGGCGGCCGGGATCGGCGTCGAGGTCATGTCGACCGCCTCGGCCTGCCGGACCTACAACGTGCTGCTGGCCGAGGACCGGAGGGTGGCGGCGGTGCTGGTGGCGGTTTGAGGGGAATTGGCCCCGATTTCCCTTTCTCCCGCCGTCATTCCCGCTATATTCCGGCACCAGGGGCGCTGGCCCCGCGAGATTAGCATCCACACCATCAAGGGGGACCGACCGATGGCCTTCGAACTTCCCGATCTTCCCTACGCCCATGACGCGCTGGCCGCCGGCGGCATGTCGGAGGAGACGCTCCAGTTCCATCACGACCTGCACCACAACGCCTATGTCACCAACGGCAACAACCTGCTGGCGGGCTCCGGGCTGGAGGACAACAGCCTCGAGCAGGTCGTCGCCGCCGCCTACAACGACGCCGACAAGGTGGGCCTGTTCAACAACGCCTCGCAGCATTGGAACCACACCCAGTTCTGGCAGATGATGGGGCCGTCGGGGCGCAACATGCCCTCGGAGCTCGCGGCCCGCATCGGCGACGCCTTCGGCTCGGCCGCCGCCTTCAAGGAGCAGTTCGTCGCCGCCGGGGTGGGTCAGTTCGGCTCGGGCTGGTGCTGGCTGGTCAAGGACGGCGACGCCCTCAAGATCACCAAGACCCCGAACGGGGTGAACCCGCTCTGCTTCGGCCAGACCGCGCTCTTGGGCTGCGATGTGTGGGAGCACGCCTACTACATCGATTTTCGCAACAAGCGCCCGGTCTACATCCAGAATTTCCTCGACAAGCTGGTGAACTGGGAGAACGTGGCCGAGCGCCTTTCGGCCGCCGGGGGCTGAGCGGGGGGGACGCGGTCGGGGCGGTCGCCGGTCACGATTTCGCCTAATCCCCGGCCTTGCGCCGGGGCCTCGCGCCGTTTCGCGCGCCCTCGGACACCAGCACGTAGGGCGGATCTTGATCCGCCAATCACGTTCCCCGATCAACACGCAATGGCGGGTCAAGACCCGCCCTACGCTCGCTGCGCCTCCCTCCCGGGGAGGAGTGAGGCGCTCCGCCCGGGCGTCATTCCCGTGCAGGCAGCGCCTCGCCGAGCGCCGCCATCAGCTCGTCGACGGTCTCGACCACCGTCAGATAGTCGCGGAACTGCGCACCCACGAAGCCCTCGGCCACCATGTGGTCGAACAGCGCCAGCAGCGGTTCCCAGTAGCCGGCGGTGTTGAGCAGGAAGGCGGGCTTGGCGTGCAGGCCGAGATGGCGCCAGGTCAGCACCTCGATCAGCTCGTCCAGGGTGCCCGGGCCGCCGGGCAGCGCGATCACCGCCTCGGCGTTGCCCAGCATCAGTTTCTTGCGCTCGTGCATGGTCTCGGTGACGATCAGGGCGTCGATCCGGTGATTGGCGACCTCCAGCTCATAGAGGTGGCGCGGGATGAAACCGGTGATCCGGGCCCCGGCTTCCTGCGCGGCGCGGGCGGTCTCGCCCATCAGCCCGGCGTCGCCGGCGCCGTAGACCAGCGCGTAGCCGGCCCGCCCCAGCGCCGCGCCCAGCGCCCGCGCCTCGCGGGCGATGACCGGGTTGCGGCCGCTGCGCGAGCCGCAATAGATGCAGACCGAGTGCTGGTGCGGGGGCATGCGCCGCGTCCCTCCGGTTCCAGGGAAAACGTGAAGGGTTATTTACACCAGCGGAATTTCGTAGGATAGGGTGCGCCGGCAATGGTGGGGCGAGCGGAAGGCGTTCGAGAGATGCGAAACTCGGTCAAGGTGGCGATCGGAGCGGTGCTGGCCGGGGCTGGCGGCCTGGCGATCTGGTGGCAGTCGCAACCGGCGCCGGTTGTCGGGCCCGCGGCGGAGCCCGTTGTCGAAGCGCCGGCGGCGCCTGCGCCCGAAGCGGCCGTGGCCGAGGCGCCCG
>JACZTQ010000220.1 GCA_022573605.1 Pseudomonadota bacterium
ATGGGCGCGCCCGGCTCGGGCGCAGGCCAGGAAGTCGGCCCGCTTCTTCAGGGTTTCGATTTTATTGGGGTCCAGGCGCGCCGCCGGCGAGGCGGACGCATCCGCCCGCTGGTCGAGCAGCGGGGTCTGGCTCTGCGGCGGTGTCATGTTGTGTTTCGGGGCCGGCACAGGGATGCCGGGGCCCCGCCCGGTTACGCCGACAGCCGCTTGCGGCCCTGGGCCCGGCGGCGATTCAGGATCCTGCGGCCGTTCTTGGTCGCCATGCGCGAGCGGAATCCGTGGCGGCGTTTGCGGACCAGCCGGCTCGGCTGATAGGTGCGTTTCATTTCATCCTCCTGTGCCCGGGACTGCGCCGCCCGGTGCCGGACCCCACCAGGCTGCGCCGCGATTTTCCCGCGCGCGGCCGTGGCGCCAAGGACGTGGTGCCAGGGGCGTCAATTCAGAGAGGCGGCGTATAGCCCGGCGCAGATGCCAAGTCAACGCGCGCCGGCCCCGATACGGCCATGTTTCAGGTTCGGCGATTTCCATCAACCCCCCGTGATCGGGACTGGCCAGGGCCGGGTGTCATGCCCAGTATCGGTGGGTGCCGCCGACGGGGTGGCGAAAGGCGAGGAATTCCGGCGATGTCCCTGACCGGCGGTGCAGACCCCGGGACCGATTGTGTGCCCGCGAGAGCGAAAAGCCGGCTGCGGTTCCTGCCCATCGTGGTGCTCGCGGCGGGCGCGGCGCTGGCCTCTTTTCTCGCCGGCGACTATCTGAGCCTGGAGACCCTCTCGGAGAACCATGAGGCGCTGGTCGGCTGGCGCGACCGCAACCTGATCGCCGCCAGCCTCGTCTTCGTGGCAATCTACATCGTCGCCGTCACCTTCTCGGTGCCCGGCGCGATCTGGCTGACGCTGGCGGGGGGGTTCGTGTTCGACACCGCGCTGGCGGCGGGGCTGACCGTCATTTCCGCCACCATCGGGGCGACGCTGATCTTCCTGGCCGCGCGCTCGTCGCTGGGGGCGGTGCTGCATGAGCGCGCCGGGCCGTGGCTCGGGCGCATCGACGACGAGGTCGCCAGGGGCGAGATCAGCTTCCTGCTGGTGATGCGGCTGATCCCGGTCATTCCCTTTTTCATCGCCAATCTGGCCCCGGCCTTCGTCAAGGTGCGGCTGGCCAATTTCATCTGGACCACCCTGGTCGGCATCACCCCGGCGACCGTGGTGATCGCCTCGGTCGGCGCCGGGCTGGGCGAGGTGCTGGACCGGGGCGGCGAGCCCGATATCGGGGCGATCTTCGCACCGCACATCCTGCTCCCGCTGCTCGGGCTGGCGGCGCTGGCGGCGCTGCCCGTGGTCCTGCGCAAGCTGCGCCGGCGCTGAAGGCGGGGCCGGGATCAGTCGGGGTGGCAATCGGGGGGTAGTCGAACATGGCTGAACGCATCGCGGCCGATCTCTGCATCATCGGCGCCGGGTCGGGCGGGCTGTCGGTCGCCTCCGGGGCGGCGCAACTGGGCGCCCGGGTGGTGCTGATCGAGGCCCACAAGATGGGCGGCGACTGCCTGAACTACGGCTGCGTGCCCTCCAAGGCGCTGATCGCCGCCGCCAGGGCGGCCCAGGGGCACCGCTCCTCCGGCCCGCTCGGCATCGCCGCGCACGAGCCGGAGATCGACTACGCCGCCGTCATGGACCATGTGAGGCGCACCATCGCCGCCATCGCGCCGCATGATTCGGTCGAGCGATTCGAGGGGCTGGGGGTGCGGGTGATCCAGGCCCATGGCCGCTTCACCGGCCCGGCCGAAGTCGCTGCCGGCGGGCATGTGATCGCGGCCCGGCGCTTCGTCGTCGCCACCGGCTCGTCGCCTGCGGCGCCGCCGATCCCCGGGCTCGACACGGCCCCCTACCTGACCAACGAGACGCTGTGGGACAACCGCGAGCTGCCCGAAACCCTTATCGTCATCGGCGGCGGCCCGATCGGCATCGAACTGGCCCAGGCGCACCGCCGCCTCGGCAGCCGGGTGATCGTGCTGGAGGCGCTGACGGCGCTCGGCCGCGACGACCCGGAGATCGCCGCCGTCGCCCTCGAGCGGCTGCGCGCCGAGGGCGTCGAGATCCGCGACGGCGCCAAGGTCGCCGCCGTCGCCGGCACCGCCGGCGCCATCGAGGTGACGCTGGAGGGCGGCGAGACCCTGTCGGGCAGCCACCTGCTGGTCGCCACCGGGCGCCGGGCCAATGTCGAGGGAATCGGCCTGGAGGCGGCCGGGGTCGAGTTCGGCCGCGGCGGCGTCACCGTCGGCAAGGATCTGCGCTCGGTCTCCAACCGCCGGGTCTACGCCATCGGCGACGTGGCCGGCGGCCTGCAATTCACCCATGTGGCGAACTATCACGCCGGGCTGGTGATCCGCGGCGCCCTGTTCCGCCTGCCGGTGAGCAATCGCACCGGGCATATCCCCCGGGTGACCTTCACCGACCCGGAGATCGCCCAGGCGGGCCTGACCGAATCGGAGGCGCGGAGCCAGTTCGGCGACGCCGTCGAGGTCCACCGCTTTGCCTTCAGCGAGAACGACCGCGCCCTGGCGGACGGCAAGCCGGAGGGGTTGGTCAAGGCGGTGACCGGCCGGCGCGGCCGGATCCTCGGCTGCTCGATCGCCGGCGCGCAGGCCGGCGAGCTGATCCACCCCTGGGCGCTGGCGCTGGCCTCGGGCCTGAAGATCGGGGCGATGGCGGGCTATGTGGCGCCCTATCCGACGCTGGGAGAGGTGGGAAAGCGCGCCGCCGGCGCCTATTACACGCCTCGCCTGTTCGCCAACCGCTGGATCAGGCTGGCCGTCCGCCTTCTTGCCCGGCTGGGCTAGGGAACCATGGTATGATGCGAGAATACGAACGACCTTGTTGGGAGTAACATGTCACTGTTTCGCGGACTGTCGGGGCGTCTGCTGATCCTCACCATCCTGGTGGTGATGCTGGTCGAGGTGGCGATCTTCGTGCCCTCGGTGGCGCGGTTCCGCGCCGATTACCTGACCGAGCGGGTGGTTCGGGCCGAGATCGCCGCGCTGAGCGTGCTGGCGGCCCCCGACGGCATGGTCTCGCCCGAGTTGCAGCGCCAGTTGCTGGAGATGACCGAGGCGCAGAATATCGTGCTGCAACGCGAGGGCACCCGGACCCTGATCCTGTCGCGCGACGACATGGACGAGGTCTCGGCCAGCTTCGATCTGCGCTCCATGGACGCCGCCGAGATGATCGTCGATGCGCTGGCGCGGATGGTGAGCGGGGGCGGGAGCGACGTGATCCGGGTGATCGGCGCGCCCACCGGCCCGGTCTCGATGCCGCGGCGATCGAGATCACCCTCGACAGCGGCCCGCTGAGGGCGGCGATGATCGACTATGGCTGGCGCATCCTGCGCCTCTCGCTGATCATCTCGATCATCACCGCGGCGATGATCTTCGTCGCCGTGCGCCGCTTCGTGGTGTCGCCGCTGATGGGGGTGATCGTGAACGTCAAGGCGTTCCAGGAAAACCCGGAGGACCCGGCCCGGATCATCCGGCCGTCGAGCCGGCTCGGCGAGGTCGCCGAAGCCGAGCAGGCGCTGGCCGAGATGCAGGAGGACGTGCTGACGGCGCTGCGCGAACGCTCGCGGCTGGCCTCGCTGGGCGAGGCGCTGGCCAAGATCAGCCACGACCTGCGCAACATGCTCTCCACCGGGCAGCTGATCGCCGAGCGGCTGGAGATGAGCCGCGATCCCCTGGTGGCGCGGGTGCTGCCGAAGCTGATCGGCTCGCTCGACCGGGCGATCAGCCTGTGTCAGCGCACCCTGGACTATGGCGGCGCCGAGGAAACCGCGCCCGAACTGCGCCAGGTCCGGCTCCGGGCGCTGACCCGGGAGGTGGCGGAGGGCCTCGGCCTCGACCTCGACGCCGGGTCCGGTCCCGGATCGGGCCCCGGATCAGGCCCCGGATCTGGCCGCGTGCGCTGCCGGATCGACATTCCAGAGCAGCACACCGTGCTCGCCGACCCGGAGCAACTCTACCGCGTGCTGGCCAACCTGATGCGCAATGCCGCCGAGGCGATCTCCGCCGGCGGCGGCCCCGGTGAAATCCGTGTCGAGATCGATGTCGAAATCGCCGGGACCGGCGGCGGGCAGGTGATCCGGGTCCACGACACCGGCCCGGGCATGCCGGCCAAGGCGCTGGAGAACCTGTTCAAGCCGTTCCGCGGCGGCATGCGCCGCGGCGGCGCCGGCCTTGGCCTGGCGATCGCCCAGGAACTGGTGCGGGCCCATGGCGGAGAGCTCGAACTGATCTCCAGCACCACCGAGGGCACCGAGTTCGCGATCCGCCTTCCAGCCGGGGTGGACACTGGGTGACAAGGTGGGTCGGGTATGGGGCGTTAAGGCGCGCGGCGGGCGGGATTCCGCCCTTGCAATCCCCGGCCCCGGCCGCTAGATAGCGATCTCGCCGCGCGACGGCATGACGCCGGACCGGCACGCTGGCCCGGCCCGCCGGACCAGACAGCGGCCGGGCGCCGATAGCTCAGCTGGATAGAGCACCAGACTACGAATCTGGGGGTCGGGGGTTCGAATCCTCCTCGGCGCGCCAATCCTTTCAATGGGTTACGAGAACTAACGGTTGACGCTGCCTTTTCGTGGAACCACCGTGGAACCACGAAAACGGAAACTGTAGGAACGCCTGGGAATTAATGTGTTGCATAATGCGCTGGAATACAAGAGAATTTGACTGATGATCGGAGGAGAGGATCCAAGAGAATTGATTCCGTTTGGTTTTGAGATTTTGCAGGTGTGGTTGAGGGATTCGATACTCCTCTTGGGAATTTCGATCAACCCGTATCGTCAACCGGGGGGCGAATTACTTCCCAAGCACTGGAAGCACTTTCGGAATCCGTTCGATCTATTGATCCGAAAACTTATGCAAATCGAATAGTAGAACAGAGCAAAATTATTCCCAGCAAAAGAGGTAACGGAAGATGTCATGCTAGCTGAAATCGAAACTTCAATTGGGGTTTGTCCTGTTTGTCAGTACCCCGATGATTTTCACAGGTCAGATTGCCAATGTGTGAGAGAAAATGCAGACATTGCAATGGAGAGGTCGTCAATCGACAAAAACACTCATAATTCTGTTGTCACGAACGTTTTTTTCTCCGAGACCGTTTTACATCTGGATTGAATTTCGCTGCACCAGCATATTCGCAAGCAGCCCAAATATCTCGTTTTGTAAGTCTCGTATCACCATAGAATGCCGAGACAAAAATTCCGACGCCGATGAATCCAATTGTCTGTTTCCCCAGAGTAAATGCCACTATCATTGGTAAACTTGAACAATAGAGAAAAGAAACCATTGAAGCCCACCTATCAATTTCATCTTGAATTCTCTTGACCTTCGACGCCTCGTCAACTGACCTCCGTTCCCATCTTTCTGTGTCCATCCAAAAAAGAATCGCTTTGACTGAGTCGTGAGTTTTGTAATTCGGATATGACTTGCTCAACCACTCCCGCGTATCGTTTTGATCTCTAATCCAAAAAACTAAGAGAT
>JACZTQ010000221.1 GCA_022573605.1 Pseudomonadota bacterium
TGACCGGACCGATGTCGCCTGACAGCTCGACCGCCATCCGCGCCCGGGGGGATTGGGTATAGCGGCTGCACCACAGAGGTTACCCCCGATGATGGTTGCGCGGGCCGCCCGCATCTGCGATTTTGGCGCTGACGCGGGCGAACAACGCAGACGAGGGGCGGAGCGGGCTGCGATGCTGCTGGCACGGCGAGGGGCAATCACCACAATTGCAGCGGCGTTTGTCGCGCTGGCCGTTGCCGGGTTCGGCATCGGCGCCGCCGGCGCGGCCGGGCCGGCCGGATCGCCCGTCCCGCCGCCCCGCCCCGACCGGAGTGCGCAACTCGCGGTCGCGCCGGCGCCCGCCCAGCGTCATTCCGGCGCCTCCGGCTGGATCGTGATCGACCTCGACAGCGGCGAGGTGATCGACCAGCACCTCGCCGACACCCCCTTCGCCCCGGCCTCGGTGGCGAAGCTGCCGACCACCCTCTACGCCCTCGACCGGCTCGGTCCGGAGCACCGCTTCGAGACCCGGGTGGCGATCGCCGGAGAGCTTCGGGGCGGGACCCTGGAGGGCGACCTGATCCTGATCGGCGGCGGCGACCCGGAGCTCGACACCGACGATTTGCTGGTGCTGGTCAGCCAGGTCGCGGAGCACGGTCTGCGCCGCCTCGGCGGGCGTTTCCTGGTCGATGGCTCGGCCGGGCCGCGGCTGGCGGAGATCGACAGCGGCCAGCCGGTCGATGCCGCCTACAACCCCTCGCTCTCCGGGTTGAACCTCAACTTCAACCGGGTGCGGCTGAAATGGGACGCGCGCGGTGCTGCGCAGACGCTGCGGGTCTCGGCCAAGGCCAACCGGCTCGACCCGGAGGTGGCGGGGGTGCGGGTGGTGCTGGCCAGCACCCCGGGGGCGCCGATGTTCAGCCATGCGCTGATCGGCCGGGCCGAGGTCTGGCGCATGAGCCCGAGCGGCTTTCGCGGCAAGGGCGCGCGCTGGCTGCCGGTGCGCCGGCCCGAGCTTTATGCCGGCGAGGTCTTCCAGTCGCTGGCCGAGGCCAATGGCGTCATCCTGGACCCGGCGCAAATGGGACCGGCGCCCGAGGGCGCGGGGGTGATCGCCCGGCACCAGAGCCGCCCGCTGCGGTCGATGTTGCGAGGGATGCTGCGCTACTCCACCAACCTGACCGCCGAGCTGGCCGGTCTCGCCGCCAGCCGGGCAGGCGGCGTGGAACCGGCAACGCTGGCCGCCTCGGCCGCGGCGATGAACGCCTGGGCCGCCGAGGCCGCCGGGTTCACCCCCGGCGATCCCGGCTTCCGGCTGGTCAACCACTCCGGGCTGTCGACGACGTCGCGGGTCTCGCCGCGCCGCCTGGTCGAGCTCCTGGCCGCCATGGCCCGGCGCCAGGCGGAGCCGAACAAGCGCCACCCCCGACTGCCCGGCGGCCTCACCGACCTGCTGCGCGACTACAACGTCGCCGCCCGGAGCATCGCTCTCGACACCAGCCACCTCGACATCGTCGCCAAGACCGGCACCATGGACTATGTGCGCGGGCTGGCGGGCTTCATCGCCACCCCGTCGGGACGGCGGCTGGTCTTCGCCATCTTCTCGAACGACCTCGAGCGGCGGGTCGAGGGCGCCCGGCGCATCGACCGCCGCTGGATGGCCCGCGCCCGGGTCTTCGAGCGCTCCCTGATCCGCCACTGGGTGCGGCGGCTGGAGGGGTGAGAGGGGCAATCGGGCCGGGGGCAGGCATTGACCCGGCAATCCGTAGCCATATGTGTTCCCGTCAAGCCGTTTTTGGCGCCCACAACCTGTTTTGCGCGACCAGGGCGTTGGCCAGCACGATGAGTTTTCGCAGCACAGCGATGATGATGACGGAGCCGGCGCATGACACGGGCCGGCGCGATCCGCCCTTACGGCCTGGCGAGCGTCCGTAGCGCCGGGCAGGCGGTGTTGCCCTCGGCGCATTCGCGGACCAGTTCGCCAAGGGCGGCCTCGAGATCGCGCAGCGCCCCGATCTTGCGCCCGACCTCGGCAAGATGGCCTTCCGCGATCACCTTCACATCACGACAGGGCGAGTCGCTGTTTTCCGACAAGGCGAGCAGAGCGCGGGCCTCCGCAAGGGAAAAACCCAAGTCACGGCAACGCTTTATCAGGCAGAGCCGGGCGATACCGGCGGTGTCGTAGACGCGATGGCCGCTCAGCGTGCGCGGCGGCCCGGGCACGATGCCGGCGCGCTCGTAGTAACGGATCGTCTCGACCGGGATCCCGCTCCCGCGGGCGGCCTCGCCGATGGACGGCATTTTCGCCTCCTCGCGAAATTATTCCTTGAACCTGTAGTGGCTACAGGATGCATGATTGCAGAATCAATGCAACCGGGACCGGGGCGACCCGATCGCCACTTCGGCTTTGGAGGGAAGGGATGGACGACAAAAGGCTGCTGAAAACCGGAATCATCGGGTCGGCCGTCATGGCGCTGTGCTGTGTCACGCCGATCCTGGTGGTGCTGTTCGGCGCGGTCGGGCTGTCGGCCCTGATCGGCTATCTCGATTTCGTGCTGCTGCCGGCGCTGGCGATCTTCCTCGCGATCACCGGCTACGCGCTGTGGAAACGCAACCGCCACGGCGCCGACCCGCAAGGCGACAGCGATGTCTGACGGCGGCGCCCCGAGCGCGCGCGCCGGCTACGACCTCGCCGTGATCGGCGCC
Source organism: Pseudomonadota bacterium (assembly GCA_022573605.1). GTDB lineage: Bacteria > Pseudomonadota > Alphaproteobacteria > Rhodobacterales > Rhodobacteraceae > Thermohalobaculum. Next base: position 2,686 of record JACZTQ010000221.1, read on the forward strand.
GGTTCGGCCGGGTTTTCCGCCGCCATCAGCGCCGCCGAGCAGGGCGCCCGGGTGGCGCTGATCGGCGCCGGGACCATCGGCGGCACCTGCGTCAATTTCGGCTGCGTGCCCTCGAAGGCCCTGATCCGGGCGGTCGAGCCCTTGCATCAGGCGAAAGCCGCCCGGCGGTTCGACGGCATCGCGGCCGAGGCCCGGCTGACCGACTGGCGGGCGATGGTGGCGCAGAAGCAGGCGCTGGTCGATGAGCTGCGCCAGGCGAAATACCTCGATCTGCTGCCGGCCTACAACCGGATCGCCTATCGCCAGGGCGCGGCGCGCTTCGCCGAGCGCGGGGCGCTGCTGGTCGACGGCGCGCCGCTGGCCGCGGACAAGATCGTGATCACCACCGGATCGCGCCCGGCCGAGCCCTCGATCCCCGGCATCGGCGAGGTGCCTTACCTGACCAGCACCACGGCGCTGGAACTGGAGCGCCCGCCGGCCTCCTTGCTGGTCATCGGGGCGGGCTATATCGGCGCCGAACTGGCGCAACTGTTCGCCCGCGCCGGGGTCGCGGTCACCGTGGTCAGCCGCCGCGGGCTGCTGCCCGAGGGCGAGCCGGAGATCGCCGAGGCGCTGACCCGATACCTGTCGGACGAAGGCGTGCGTTTTGTCAGTGGCATCACCTACCAGCGGATCGAGCGGACCGCGAACGGCGTGCGCCTGGCCGTCACCAGGGACGGCGAGCGGATCGGGATCGAGGCCGAGGCGGTGCTGGTCGCGGCGGGCCGCCGGGCGAACACCGAGGGGCTGGCGCTGGAGGCCGGCGGGATCGCCACCGACCGGTGCGGCGCGATCACCGTCGACGACCGGATGCGCACCTCGCGCGCCGGGGTCTACGCCGCCGGCGACGTCACCGGGCGCGACCAGTTCGTCTACATGGCCGCCTACGGGGCCAAGCTCGCGGCCCGCAACGCGCTCAACGGCGATGCCCTGCGCTACGACAATGCGGCGATGCCGGCGGTGGTCTTCACCGACCCCAACGTCGCCACGGTGGGCCTGACCGAGGCGGCGGCGCGGGCCGCCGGGATCGACGTCAGGACCACGGTCCTCGGGCTCGAGAACGTGCCGAGGGCGCTGGTGGCGCGCGACACCCGCGGCCTGATCAAGCTGGTCGCCGATGCGGGTTCGATGAAGTTGCTCGGCGCGCATATCCTCGCCCCGGAGGGCGCCGACAGCATCCAGACCGCGGTGCTGGCGATCAAGGCCGGCATGACCGTCGACGAGCTCGGCGCCACCGTCTTCCCCTATCTGACCACCGTCGAGGGGTTGAAACTGGCGGCCCAGACCTTCGGCAAGGACGTGACCATGCTGTCGTGTTGCGCCGGATGAGCGAGGCGCCATGAGCGACAGGATCACCGCCGGACTGGTCACCTTCGCCGCCATCCTGCCGCTCTGCGCGGTCTGTGTGCTCGGGCCGGCGGCGGTCTGGTCGATGCTCATTTGGCCGATAGCCTGGCTCGGCGGGTTCGCTCTGGCGCCGGCGATGCTGGTGTCGGCCGGTGGCGCGGCCCTGGTCTACTTGCTGCTGAGATGGCGGCGGCGGCGCCGGGAACCGCAGTGATTGCAAAGGAACGTGAAACCATGCGCAGACCTGACTTCTACACCGCGGCCGCCCCGATGGCCTTCATCGTGGGGTTCGGCTGGGTCTACCTGTCGATGGTGTTCCTCAAGGTGCCGGGCTGGCCGGCGATGGTCGCCATGGCGGGCTACTACGCGGTCGGCGGGCTCGCCTGCCACGAACGCCACGACAATGCGGCCAAGTCGCTCAAGGGGCTGCTGCTGGGGGTTGTCGCGAGCTGGATCGGGGTGGCGGTCTGGGCCGCCTGGTTCAAGGGCGACCCGGTCGCCATGGCGGTGGTGATGGGCGCCGTGGCGGCGACCGCCGTGCTGATGACAAAATGGCGGCTGATGGGGGATTTCCAGTTCATCGCCATGCCGCAGACGTTTCTCGGCGCGACGATCTATTTCGGGCTCTTCAGCACCTTCATGATGGCCGGAATGGTGCCGGGCGGGCTGCTGTTCGGGGCGCTGCAACCGCTGGTGATCCAGGGCAAGGCGCAGCCCCATGTCGCCGGCGCGCTGGCCGTCGTGCTGGTGCTCTCGGGAGTGCTGCTCGGCAACCTCCACCAGCGCGCATCGCTCTGGCTGGCGGGCAGCTCGGGCGAGCCGGCGCAACCCGGTACGCCGGTCTCGCGGTGAGCCGGGGGAACGGCGCCGGCATGGCGATGGTGAAGAACGCGACCCACGGGGCGCAGGACTGGGCGCGCAGCCTCGCCGGTTACCTGATCGCCTGGGGCATCCCCTCGATCATCCTGGTCGCGGCCGGGCTGCTGGACCCGGCGTCGCGGGCCCTGGTCTGGGCCGGCGCTCTCACCTGGATGGGCGCGGGCTGCCTGCTGAACGCACGGCGCTGCGGGCGGACCCATTGCCGCTATACCGGACCCTACTACCTGGCGATGATCGTGCCGGTGGCGCTGCTTGGGGCCGGGGATCTCGCGCCCGGCGTCTGGGCCTGGTGGGTGATCGGTGCGATGATCCTGCTCGGAGCCAAGCTCATCTGGCTGGTGACCGAGGGTCTGTGGGGCAAATACCGGGCGTGATTTCGTTGATCGCCGGTGTGCCTGGCGGCGCCGCCGCAAGCCTCCCCCCCGACCCCCCTCCCAAGGGGAGTGGGGGGCGCAAACGGCGGGGGCGGGGCTTGCCCCGGCATCGTCACGGCCCTCTCCCCCGACCCCTTCTCCGGGGCTTACGCGGCCGCATCTGCGGCCACGGTCCCCTG
>JACZTQ010000222.1 GCA_022573605.1 Pseudomonadota bacterium
CAAGGCTGCGCTCTAAAGCGCTGGCGAGTATGTCTCGGCCAGCCATATCGGTCTCAGTACTGCGCCAGGCGTCGGCGGCGATTTGAGCCTGGTCGTTCAGGATGGCACCTGAGCGGCTTTGCTGGTCGGCGATAGCTCCGGCTAGCAAGGCATCTTCTCGGCTGACTTCACCGTTGGTGCCGGCGCAAAGAATTTCTATTTGATCCTCGGCAGCAATTTCATTGCAAATAGCCGAGAAGTTTACAAAAGCTCCTATCAACACACGGCGGCTGCTGCGGCACATCGCCATCGCCTTGGCCCCGGTGATCGCAACATCGATGCCGCCGTCGGTCAGGGTCAGGGTCAGGCGCACCTCGCCCTTGCGGCTGGCGGCCAGCAAGGCCAGTTCCTCCAGCCTGGGCAGCGCCGCGATCAGCGCCGGCTCGGCGACAGCGCAGCTCCGGATCGCCACGATGGCGGTGGCGGCGGGGGCGTGAAAACCGATCAGCACCCCCTTGCGGGTCCGCCTTGCCGCCACCGTGATGCGCCGGCGGCTCCGCGGGGCCGAGGTGATGGTGGGCCGGATCGCCGCGTGATCGATCCCCCGCGCCGCCAGCGCCGCCGCGATCAGGTCGCGCTTCCAGAGCGCGATGAACCGGTCGGAGGCATGCTGCACCGAACAGCCGCCACAGGCGCCGAAATGGGGGCAGAGCGGCTCGACCCGCTCCGGCGAGGACGTCAGCACCGCCTCGGCGCGCGCCCGACCGCCCCCCCGGGCGCCGAAACGCACCACCCGCACCCGCTCGCCCGGCAGGGTATAGGGCACATAGAGCGCGCCGCCCTCGGCGACGCCGTCGCCCCGGGCGCCCAGGCTCTCGATCTCGACCTCGTCCGCCATCTGCCTCACCTGCCTGGCGCCGCGCCCCAGCCGCCCCGTACGCGCAGCGTGCCGGGGCGGTGTCGGGGGTGGGGGCGGGGCCACGGCGCGAAAGGCACCGCCGCCGCCGGGCGGCAGTGCCTTCGCGCAACTCCTGCCCCCTCAACCGTCCGGTTTCAACGCTGCAATCAGGAACTCCCGGTTGCCGTCGCCCCCTTCTATAGGGCTCGCCGCCTCGCCCGTCACCTGCCAGCCGAGCCCGGTCAGCCAGTCGCGGATGCGGGCCCGCACGGCGGCGTGGACGGCCGCGTCGCGCACCATCCCGCCGCGCCCGACATGGGCCCGCCCGGCCTCGAACTGGGGCTTGATCAGCGCCACCAGCACGGCGCCGGGCCGGGCCAGCGCCAGCGGCCCCGGCAGCGCCTTGAGCAGCGAGATGAAGGAGAGATCGGCGACGATCCAGTCGACCGGCGGCACCAGCCCGGCCGGGATGTCGCGGGCATTGACGCCCTCGTGGACCACCACCCTGGGGTCGGCGGCGATCCGGGGATGCACCTGCCCGTGCCCGACATCGAGGGCGATGACCCGCGCCGCGCCGCGCGCCAGCAAGACCTCGGTGAAGCCCCCGGTCGAGGCGCCCAGGTCCAGCGCCACCCCGTGCGGCGTCAGCCCGAATTCGTCCAGCGCATGGATGAGTTTCAAAGCCGCGCGCGAAACCCACGGGCAGGGATCGGCGGTTATTGTCACCTCGGCGCCTGTCGCCACCGCCTGGGCGGGCTTGCGGGCCACGGCGCCGTCCACCGTCACCGCCCCGGCCTCGATCAGCGCTTTCGCCCGCGCCCGGCTCGAAGCCAGCCCGGCCGCGACAAGGTGCTGGTCGAGGCGCGCACTCAAAAACGCCATCTCCGTTGCAGTCGGGGAAGGTCGAGCACCCTACAGGCGGCTTTGTGCCGGTTACAGGCGATTCCAGGCATCAGTCGTCGTCAGACGTCTTGAACGCAGTCACAAGAGATCGGGCAACGCTCAGAACCGGGACCCCGACCAATGCCACGCTCACTTGCCACGGTGCTCCCATGACAGCCGTGAAAGCTGCCGACAACAACGCCAGCAGTGAAATGCCCGCACCCAACCACTGTCCATGTTTCCCGGCCGTTGCGTTTGACGGCACAATTTGCTGTTCAAGAGCTATTCGATGCTCCTGTTCCTTCTCTGCCATTGCCAAGATTCGCTCGGCCGCATCAGGAACAATCTCGTTGTATTTCGCTAAATCTTCCGGTCGCGGGAGAGCCCCAGACCAAAAGCGTTGAGCGCTAACTTGCTCAACGCTTAAGTCGCCATCGGCGTGTTGAATTTCTGAGTGACGGGCTACAGACTCAGCCTGCTCTTGCCGCCCATGTTGTGGGCGAGAGACTTCTCGCGAGGCGCTTTTCTGCTTTCTTGACATCGCGACGAATAGCCTCCCGGTCCGAGATCAGCCCCTTTCGCACCGTATAGATGCTCATCGTTGAAGGATCGAACGCTTCGTTCGACGACGCGATACCACGCAGAACACCCGACCAGAAGCCGGTGGAAACGGGGGTGACCGGCAGTTTTCGCATTGTCGTGCCTCCTCTCACCGCTTGACATAAGCATAGTTGCAACGCTTTGCGAAGGGTAGCGGGATAAGATTTCCAATCAATGGATACTTTCCGGTGGCTTGACCCGCCCCCTCACGCCCGCTGCGCCGCCGCCGCCTCGCCCAGCGCCCTCAGCGCGGTCTCGACGATATGGGGCGCGTTCATTGCCGCAACATCGTACATCTTCACCGGCTTGTCCTGGTCGATGAAGATATCCGGGAACACCATCGGGCGGATCTTCAGCCCGGCATCCAGCACGCCCTCGGTGGCGAGAAATTGCAGCACATGGCTGCCGAAGCCGCCCACCGCGCCCTCCTCGATGGTCACCAGCGCCTCGTGCTCGCGCGCCAGCCGCAGGATCAGGTCGTGGTCGAGCGGCTTGGCGAAGCGGGCGTCGGCCACCGTGGTCGAGAGCCCGCGCGCCTCCAGCTCCTCGGCCGCCTTCAGGCACTCCGCCAGCCGGGCGCCGAAGCTGAGCAGGGCGATCTTGGTGCCCTCGCGCACGATCCGGCCCCGGCCGATCTCCAGCGGCACGCCGCGCTCCGGCAGGTCCACGCCGACACCCTCGCCGCGGGGATAGCGGAAGGCGCATGGGCCGTCGTCGATCTGCACCGCGGTGGCGACCATGTGGACCAGCTCGGCCTCGTCCGCCGCCGCCATCACCACAAAACCCGGCAGGCACGACAGATAGGTGACGTCGAAGCTGCCGGCATGGGTCGGGCCGTCGGCCCCGACCAGCCCGGCCCGGTCGATGGCGAAGCGCACCGGCAGGCGCTGGATCGCCACGTCGTGCACCACCTGGTCGTAGGCGCGCTGCAGGAAAGTCGAGTAGATCACCGCAAAGGGCCGCATGCCCGCCGCCGCCAGCCCGGCACAGAAGGTGACCGCATGCTGCTCGGCCAGCCCGACATCGAAGCAGCGCTTCGGGAAGCGCTTGGCGAACAGGTCGAGCCCGGTGCCGTCCGGCATCGCCCCGGTGACGGCGACGATGCGCTCGTCCGCCTCGGCCTCGCGGATCAGCGCGTGGGCGAAGACCTTGGTGTAGGAGGGCGCGTTGGGCGTCGGTTTCGACTGCTTGCCGGTGACGATATCGAACTTGGCCACGCCGTGATACTTGTCGGCCGAGTTCTCCGCCGGGGGATAGCCCTTGCCCTTCTTGGTGATGCAGTGGATCAGCACCGGCCCGGTGGCGCGCTCCCGCACGGTGCGCAGCACCGGCAGCAACTGGTCGAGATCGTGGCCGTCGATCGGGCCGACATAGTCGAACCCCAGCTCCTCGAACAGGGTGCCGCCGACGGCCAGCCCCTTGACCAGTTCCTGGGCCCGGCGCGCGCCCTCGCGCAGCGGCGGCGGCAGCCAGTCCATCGCCGCCTTGGCCGCCGCCTTCAGGTCCTGGAACGGCGTCTGGGCGTAGAGCCGCGAGAGATAGGCCGACATGGCGCCCACCGGCGGGGCGATCGACATCTCGTTGTCGTTGAGGATGACGATCAGCCGGTGGCCCAGGTAGCCGGCGTTGTTCATCGCCTCGTAGGCCATGCCGGCGGTCATCGCTCCGTCGCCGATCACGGCGATGGCGTCGCCGGTGTCGCGGCCCAGCTCGCGGGCCACGGCAAAACCCAGGGCCGAGGAGATCGAGGTCGAGCTGTGGGCCGCGCCGAAGGGATCGTATTCGCTCTCGGCCCGCTTGGTGAAGCCGCTCAGGCCGCCGCCCTGGCGCAGGGTGCGGATGCGGCCGCGCCGTCCGGTCAGGATCTTGTGCGGGTAGCACTGGTGCCCGACATCCCAGATCAGCTTGTCGTGGGGGGTGTCGAAGACCGCATGGATCGCCACCGCCAGCTCGACCACCCCGAGCCCGGCGCCGAGATGCCCGCCGGTGACCGAGACCGCCGAGATGGTCTCGGCCCGAAGCTCGTCGGCCAGCCGCTTGAGCTCGGTCGAGGTCATGCCGCGCAGGTCGGAGGGATGCTCCACACGGTCGAGGGTCGGGGTTTTCGGTCGCTCGCTCACCGAATTCTCCTTTGCGGTCAACCGGCTCTGATTGGCAGATCGCGCGCCGGTTGGCAATGCGCGCCCGCCCCACTTCACTCAGTCTTGAACGGCGCCGTCCCCGAGGCCGCACCGGGGGCATCGCCGTCGCCGCCGGCGACGATCTTCTCGACCTTGAGTTCCGCCTCGCCCAGCTTGGCCTCGCAATGCTTCTTCAGCGCATCACCGCGCTCGTAGAGCGCAATCGACTGCTCCAGCGGCACGTCACCCCGCTCGAGGTTATCGACGATCTGTTGCAGCGCCGCCAGCGCCTCCTCGAAGGTCATCCCGTCAATCGGTTTCTCGGTCATCCATATCCTCCGAATGGGCGATCAGCGCATCGAGATGGGCGCCCACGGCGCCCGCCAGCCCGTCGAGGTCGTAGCCGCCCTCCAGGGTCGAGACCACCCTGCCCTCGCAGCACTCGGCCGCGATCTTGCAAATCTCGCCGGTGACCCAGCCGAAATCCCCCGCCAGCCAGTTCAGATTGGCCAGCGGATCGTCGGCATGGGCGTCGAAGCCGGCCGAGATCATCACCAGGTCGGGGTCGAAGGCGCGCAGCGCCGGGAACACGATGCCCTGGTAGGCCACCCGCATCTCGCGCCCGCCGCTCATCGGCGCCAGCGGCGCGTTGAAAATGTTGCCGATCCCGGTCTCGTGCACCGCTCCGCTGCCGGGGTAGAGCGGCATCTGGTGCGAGGAGGCGAACATCACCCGGGGCTCGGACCAGAAGATATCCTGGGTGCCGTTGCCGTGATGGACATCGAAATCGACGATGGCGAGTTTGTCCACCCCCAGCGCGTCGAGCGCGTGGCGGGCCCCGATGGCGACGTTGTTGAACAGGCAGAAGCCCATCGCCCGGTTGGGCGTGGCGTGGTGCCCGCAAGGCCGCACGGCGCAGAAGGCGGCCTTGTGGGCGCCGCCGGCCACCGCCTCGACGGCGGCGATGACGGACCCGGCGGCATGGCGCGCCGCCGCCAGGCTG
>JACZTQ010000223.1 GCA_022573605.1 Pseudomonadota bacterium
TGAACCCGGTGGTGCTGGGCAAGGTGCGGGCCAAGCAGGAGCAGTACGGCGACGACCGCACCGCGGTGATCCCGGTGCTGATGCATGGCGACGCCGCCTTCGCCGGGCAGGGCGTGATCGCCGAGTGTTTCGGCCTGTCGGGCCTCAAGGGCCACCGGACCGGCGGCACCATCCACATCATCGTCAACAACCAGATCGGCTTCACCACGGCGCCGCATCTCTCGCGCTCGTCGCCCTATCCGACCGATATCGCCAAGATGGTCGATTGCCCGATCTTCCACGTCAACGGCGACGATCCGGAGGCGGTGGTCCACGCCGCCAAGGTCGCCACCGAGTTCCGCCAGAAGTTCCAGCGCGACGTGGTGATCGACATCTTCTGCTATCGCCGCTTCGGCCACAACGAGGGCGACGAGCCGATGTTCACCCAGCCCCTGATGTACAAGGCGATCAAGAAGCAGAAGACCACCCTGCAACTTTATTCCGAGCGCCTGATCGCCGACGGGCTGATCGCGGCGGGCGAGGTCGAGGAAGCGAAGGCCGCCTTCCAGGCCCATCTCAACGAGGAATTCGAGGCCGGCAAGGACTATCGCCCCAACAAGGCGGACTGGCTCGACGGCCGCTGGTCGGGCCTGGAGACCTCGGAGGGCGAATACCAGCGCGGCCAGACCGCGGCGCCGATGGAGTCCCTGCAGGAGACCGGCGCGGCGCTGACCAGGCTGCCGGAGACCTTCACGCCGCACCGGACCATCTCGCGCCTGCTGGAGCAGAAGCGCAAGATGATCGAGACCGGCGAGGGCATCGACTGGTCCACCGCCGAGGCGCTGGCCTTCGGCACGCTGTTGACCGAGGGCTACCGGGTGCGCCTGTCGGGCCAGGACGTGACCCGGGGCACCTTCAGCCAGCGCCATTGCGGCATCACCGACCAGGAGACCGAGGAGCGCTATTACCCGCTCGACCATATCCGCGAGGGCCAGCGCCATTTCGAGGTCATCGACTCGATGCTGTCGGAATATGCGGTGCTGGGCTACGAGTACGGCTTCACCCTGGCCGAGCCGAACGGGCTGGTGCTGTGGGAGGCGCAGTTCGGCGATTTCGCCAATGGCGCCCAGATCATGATCGACCAGTTCATCTGCCCGGGCGAGCGCAAGTGGCTGCGCATGTCGGGGCTGGTGCTGCTGCTGCCGCACGGCTACGAGGGCCAGGGGCCGGAGCACTCCTCGGCCCGGATCGAGCGCTTCCTGCAGCTCTCGGCGGAGGACAACTGGATCGTCGCCAACTGCACCACGCCGGCCAACTACTTCCACATCCTGCGCCGGCAGTTGCACCGCAGCTTCCGCAAGCCGCTGATCCTGTTCACGCCGAAATCGCTGTTGCGCCACAAGATGTGCGTCTCGAAGCTCGCCGAGTTGGCCGAGGGGTCGAGCTTCCACCGGGTGCTGTGGGACGATGCCGAGATGGGCAATTCGGAACTGAAGCTGGTGCCCGACGACAACATCGGGCGGGTGGTAATCTGCTCCGGCAAGGTCTATTTCGACCTGCTGGAGGCGCGCGACGGCGCCGGGCTGGACGACATCTACCTGATGCGGCTGGAACAGTTCTATCCGTTCCCGGCGCTGAGCCTGACCCGGGAGCTGGCACGGTTCAAAAATGCCGATATCGTCTGGTGCCAGGAGGAACCGAAGAACCAGGGCGGCTGGTTCTTCGTCGAGCCGAATATCGAATGGGTGCTGGGCCGGATCGGCGCCAGGGCGGGCCGGGCGATCTATGCCGGGCGCCCGGCCTCGGCCTCGCCCGCCACCGGGCTGGCAGCAAGGCACAAGGCGGAACAGGAGACGCTGGTCGAGGCCGCGCTGACGCTTTGATCGCAGAAGAGAGGCCGGAGAATGAGGCCAGAGATTAAGGATTGAGGGATGACGATCGAAGTCAGGGTGCCCACGCTGGGCGAATCGGTCACCGAGGCCACCATCGCAAGCTGGTTCAAGCAGCCCGGCGAGGCGGTTGCCGCCGACGAGATGCTGTGCGAGCTGGAGACCGACAAGGTGACCATCGAGGTGCCCGCGCCGGGGGCCGGCGTGCTCGGCGACCACGTCGCCAAGGCCGGCGACACGGTGGGGGTGAACGCGCTGCTCGGCACCATCGAGGAAGCCCCGGCGCCCGCCGCCGCCGCGGCGCCCGCGCCAGCGCCGGCAAAGGATATCGAGGACGCGCCGTCGGCGAAGAAGCTGATGGCCGAGGCCGGGCTCGCCGCCGGTCAGGTCCGGGGCTCCGGCCGCGACGGGCGGGTGATGAAGGAGGACGTGCTCAACGCCGTGGCCGCCGCTGCCGCGCCGGCTCCTGCCCCTGCCCCTGTCCCTGCCCCCGCGCCCCGCGCCCCCGTGGTCGCAGATGACGAAGTGCGCGAGAAGCGGGTGCGGATGACCCGGCTGCGCCAGACCATCGCCCGGCGCCTGAAGGAGGCCCAGAACACCGCCGCCATTCTGACCACCTTCAACGAGGTCGACATGGGCGCCATCATCGACCTGCGCACCGAGTACAAGGCGCTGTTCGAGCAGAAGCACGGGATCAAGCTGGGCTTCATGTCGTTCTTCGTCACCGCCTGCTGTCACGCGCTGAAGGAGATCCCCTCGGTCAATGCCGAGATCGACGGCGCCGACCTGGTCTACAAGAACTACTGCCATATCGGGGTCGCCGTCGGCACCCCCGCGGGCCTCGTGGTGCCGGTGGTGCGCGACGCCGACGCGATGGGGTTTGCCGTGATCGAGAAGACCATCGCCGAGCTTGGCGCGCGCGCCCGCGACGGCAAGCTGTCGATGGCCGAGATGCAGGGCGGCACCTTCACGATCTCGAACGGCGGCGTCTACGGCTCGCTGATGTCGTCGCCGATCCTCAACCCGCCGCAGTCGGGCATCCTGGGGATGCACAAGATCCAGCAGCGCCCGATGGTGCTGGGGGGCGAGATCGTCGCCCGGCCGATGATGTATCTGGCCCTGAGCTACGACCACCGGGTGATCGACGGCAAGGAGGCGGTGACCTTCCTGGTGCGGGTCAAGGAGTCGCTGGAGGACCCGCGCCGGCTGCTGATGGACCTGTGAGGCCAAGTCCTGGCGATGACCTCCGGGCGCAAGATCCTCTCGATCGGCATCGACGGCATGTGGATGCCGATGGATTTCGCCCGCCTGCTGCACCTCGTGGTCCGGTTCTACCGGCTCGAGCAGCTGATCGTGCTCTCGGACGGCGGGGGGGCGAATTTCTTCGCCGACCGGCTCGATGCCGTGGTGCTGAAATACCTCGCCGCCTTCGACTGGATCGCGGCCCCGCTGATGAGCGAGAAATTCAACCTGAGCTTCGCCCGGTCGGAGGATTTCGTGCGCGATTTCGGGGTCTCGGACCTGCGGGTCCACAAGCTGAACTATGATCCGGCCGGGGCCTCGCCGGGGAGCATCGAGTTCGCCGGCATCGGCTCGATCGTCGATGCGATCTTCGAGGTTTTCCACGACATCCTGCGGATCAAGCAATCGAGCCAGGCCGGCGCCAACGACAGCCGGGGCCAGTCCGGCGATATCGAGGTGATCTATGCGCGCAACATGAAAGCGAAGGCGAACCTGATGAAGGACATGGGCTATTCGGATGCCGAACTGCACGCCATCGTCTCCCCTTCGGTCGAGGACCTGCACTTCATCTCGAACGCGATGACCCAGGGCAGGATCGTGATGGTGGAGAAAAGCGCGGTGGAGCGGTAGAGAATGACGCCATCCGGCGGAATCGGACCGCCGCGCGCGCCGGCCTTTGCGTCATCCCCGCGAAGTCTGCGTCATCCCCGCGAAGGCGGGGATCTCCTGGAGTGGCGAGAGATTCCCGCCTGCGCGGGAATGACGGCGGAGAGGGCGGCGATGTGGATTGACGGGGTGGATTGACGGGAAATCGCGCTGTGTATGCGGGACCACCGATTCAGAAGGAGAGACAGATGGCCGAGTATGACGTGGTTGTGATCGGTGGCGGCCCGGGGGGCTATGTCTGCGCCATCCGGGCGGCCCAGCTTGGCCTCAAGGTGGCCTGTGTCGAGGGCCGCGGCGCGCTCGGCGGCACCTGCCTCAACGTCGGCTGCATCCCTTCCAAGGCGCTGCTGCACGCCACCGAAATGGTGCGCGAGGCCGAGACCAATTTCGCCAAGATGGGGATCACCGCCAAGGGCATCTCGGTCGATGTGGCGAAGATGCTCGAGTACAAGGACGGAGTCATCAAGGCCAACACCCAGGGCATCGAGTTTCTGCTCAAAAAGAACAAGGTCGATTACGTCAAGGGCTGGGGCGAGATCGTCTCGGGCTCCGAGGTCAAGGTCGGCGACCAAACCCTGAAGACCAAGAACATCGTCATCGCAACGGGTTCCGAGCCCGCCAGCCTGCCCGGCGTCGAGGTCGACGAGGAGCGCGTGGTCACCTCCACCGGGGCGCTGGAGTTGACCAAGGTTCCCAAGCACCTGGTGGTGATCGGCGCCGGCGTGATCGGGCTCGAGCTGGGCTCGGTCTGGGTCCGGCTGGGGGCGCGGGTCACGGTGATCGAGTTCCTCGACGCCATCATCCCGGGCCAGGACGCCGAAGTGCAGAAGCACTTCCAGCGCATCCTCAAGAAGCAGGGCATGAGCTTCGTGATGGGCTCTGCGGTGCAGGGGGTCGAGAAGCTGAAATCGAAGCTGAAGGTGACCTACCGGAAGCGCAAGGACGACAGCGAGCACACGGTGGATGCCGACGTGGTGCTGCTCGCCACCGGGCGGCGTCCCTACACGCAAGGGCTGGGGCTGGAGGCTTTGGGCGTCGAGACCGAGCGCGGCCTGGTCAGGACCGACGCAAGCTGGCGCACCAATGTTGCCGGCATCTGGGCCATCGGCGACGTCACCGCCGGGCCGATGCTGGCCCACAAGGCCGAGGACGAAGGCGTGGCGGTGGCCGAGGAGATCGCCGGCCGGCACGGCCATGTCAACTACGGCGTCATTCCCGGGGTGATCTACACCGCGCCCGAGGTTGCCTCGGTCGGCCGGACCGAGGAGGAACTCAAAGCGGCCGGACGCAAATACAAGGTCGGCAAGTTCCCCTTCATGGCCAACGGCAGGGCCAAGGCGAATTTCGCCACCGAGGGCTTCGTGAAATTGCTGGCGGATGCCGAGACCGACCGCATTCTCGGCTGCCACGTGATCGGCCCTTCGGCGGGGGATTTGATCCACGAGATCTGCGTGGCGATGGAGTTCGGCGCCTCGGCCCAGGACCTGGCGCTGACCTGCCACGCCCATCCGACCTTCTCCGAGGCCATGCGCGAGGCGGCGATGGCCTGCGGCGACGGGGCGATCCACGCCTGAATAACGTTGGGGCGTGGTAAAGGCCGGGCTTCGGAACCCCGGCCTTCTGCATTACATCTGGCCGGGGACGCAATCGGGATGGAGCGGATGGTCAAGCTGCTGGGCATT
>JACZTQ010000224.1 GCA_022573605.1 Pseudomonadota bacterium
CGAGTCGGCCGAAGCGGGCCCCTCCGGGCTGTTGCCGTTCGCGGTTGGTGGTGTCATTTATCGCTCCGGCGCCCTGGGCGCGCCTCTGGGGTTCGTCGACACAGCTCATCCGGTCTTCGCGGCGTATCGATCGCCGGACGCGGGCGACCTGTCTGGTGCGCGCTTCTATCGCTATCGTGGCCTCGAGCCGGTGCCGCAGGAGGGCGTTCTGGCGCGCTTCGATGACGGCATCCCGGCGCTGGTGCACTTTCCGCTGGGGGACGGCAGGGTGGTTGTGTGGACCAGTTCGTTCGATACCTTCTGGACCGACCTCCCCCTGCAGCCGATCTTCGTGCCGTTCGTGCATGAGGTCGCCAAGTTCGCGGCCGGTTACCGCGAGGCCGACGCGTGGCGTGCCGCCACGCCAGAGCGTGGCCCTGGCTTTTATCAAGTCGAGGGGCCCGAAGGCCCGACGAGTCTGGCTGTAAACCTCGATCGGCGCGAGGCCGACCTCACGGCACTCGACCCGGAAGAACTGCTCGCCTCCGTTGCCTGGAGCAGTGGCGCTGATGTGAGTGGCGAGCAGGCGACCGAGTTCAGTCCGGCGCGGGTCGAAGCCGGCCAGTCCGTCTGGTGGTATCTCGTTATTGTCGCGCTTCTGCTCCTGTTGACCGAGACGGCCCTATCCAATCGCCTGTCGCGTCGTGCAAGCTGGGGTAGAAACGAATCCGAGCCTCCCCACAGGGCGCCGCTATGAAGCGCACACCCATTCGTAAACTGAGCACGATGGAGTCGTTCGAGTACGCGCGACTCCTCGGGATCCTGCGTCGCGTGTTGTGGCGTTGGCGTCTGAAGGTACTCATGCGCGGCCTGGCACTGTTGCTCGTCGCCGCGCTCGTGGCCGTGGGAGCCAGCGGCATTCGGCTGCAGCCCGCCGCCCCGATCTGGCTGGGCGTCACTCTGACGGGGATTGTCCTGGGCGCCATCCCCGTGGGGAAACGTGCCTGGGCGGCCCTGCGGCAGCGACGCGGCGCGGACATCAACCTGCTGATGATCGTGGCCGTCATCGGCGCGGTGGCGCTGTCGCTGGCCGGGGCCGTGGGCATCCTTGCGATCAACGGTTATCTGAGCATGCGGGCGACCCGCGAGGGAGTGCCCCGGCGCGGCCGCCAGGCGATGTGGCTGATCACCGGCGGCACCTTCGTGCTGACCATCGGGTTTGGCTTCTTCTCGCCCATCAACCTGGTGATCGCCATGGTGCGGGCGGGGGCGGCGGGGTGAGGCTGCGGCAGTCAACTTTGCAAAACTGGTTAATCTCGAAAAGCCTCTCGACCTGATTGAACAGTCACTTTGGTCCGTCAGTCCGCCTGGCCCCGGCCCGCTCCAGCGCCTCGCAAAGAGGCCGGTCGTAGCCGCCGTTCACCGGGAAATCGATCCACTGGATCGACTTCCAACCCGGTTCACCCTCGAATATGACCCACGCCCCTTCCCGCGCCGCACGCCGGGCGAACGCCGTCAGCTCCCGCCCGCCATTGGCGATCCGCCGCTCCCCGCGGCATGGTTGATGAATCTCGAGCCAATCCATCGAGACATCGACACCGATGAAGAATTCCGTCATGATCTACTCCTGTCCCCCGGATCGGGTCCGGGGCAGGCTCTGTTCTGCGGGGTCTGCGCGAACAGCCCCATGCAACTGTTCAGGTTGACGATCCAAGTGGCGGGCGGCTCCCATGCCGGTCAACGGGCTCTTCGGCCCAGGGGCATCGCGGGATGCCGTCCGCCATCAACAATAAACCAGATTCTTGCTAAACAGGGGCATCCAGCCCTGGACCGGCCGATCCAAAGACTGGATTGCCGGGTCAAGCCCGCCCCGGACGCGATCCGGGACCCGGCAATGACCAGGCCCCGGATAGTCATACCAGCTTGCATCGACTGGAACCCATAGCCCATGCCCCGGCCCCCGAGCCGGGGCCTCGACGGGCAGGGTGCGTGTGACCCTTCGAGGTCCCGGATCAGGTCCGGGACATCGGGGCATGAGTCGCCGTCAATGGAATTCGGTATCACTCGGCGGCGATCCGCGGATCCTTGAGCTTCGCCATCTCCTCGCCGACGATTCGCTCGTGGTGCTCCTCGGGCGGGCGGGCCTGGCTCAGGTCGATCTCGGGGGCGAAATCGCCCTCGGTGCGCAGGCCCTTCCAGATCAGCCTGAACATCTTCAGCGGGTTGGCGAAAGCGATGTTGGCCGCCGTCGGCTCATAGCCGCAATGGGCCATGCAATCGGCGCATTTCTCATAAGCGCCGGTGCCGTATTTGTCCCACTCGGTCTCCTCCATCAGCTCGGCGAAGCTGGCGGCATAGCCTTCGCCCAGCAGGTAGCAGGGCCGCTGCCAGCCGAACACGTTGCGCGTCGGCATCCCCCACGGCGTGCAGTGCATCTCCTGATTGCCGAGCAGAAAGTCGAGGAACACCGGCGAGTGCGAGAGGTTCCATTTGCGCCCCCTGCCCGCTCCGATGCGCCAGACCTGGCGGAAGAACTCCTTGGTCTTGCGCCGGTTGAGGAAGTGCTCCTGGTCGGGCGCGCGCTCGTAGGCGAAACCGGGCGAGAGCGAGATGCCGACGCCCAGATCGGTGGCGAAATCGAGGAAATCAGCCAATTCATCGGCTGGATAGCCGTCGAAGATGGTGGCGTTGACGTTGACCATGAAACCGCGCGCCTGGGCCGCCTTGATGCCCTTCACCGCCTTCTCGAACACGCCCCCCTGACAGACCGACTTGTCGTGGTGCTCGCGCAATCCGTCGAGGTGGACCGAGAAGAAGAGATAAGGCGAGGGCTCGAACAGATCGAGCTTCTTCTCCATCAGCAGCGCGTTGGTGCAAAGCGAGACATAGAACTTGCGCGCCACCAGCCCGCGCACGATCTCGCCGATTTCCTTGTGGATCAGCGGCTCGCCGCCGGGGATGGCGACCATCGGCGCGCCGCATTCCTCGGCCGCCCGCCAGCATTCCTCGGGGCTGAGGCGGCGGTTCAGGATCGGCGCCGGGTAATCGATTTTGCCGCAACCGGCGCAGGCCAGGTTGCAGCGGAACAGCGGCTCCAGCATCAGCACCAGCGGATAGCGCTTGCGGCCCATCAGCTTCTGTCTGGCGATGTAGGCTCCAACCCGGAGTTGCTGACGGAGGGGAACGCCCATGATCTCTCCTAATGCCTTGCCGCCCAAGGTCGGCCAATCGGTGGTGGCTGATCCGTTCTCTCCGACCCGGCGGCCGGATTCAAGTGAAACCGGGCCCGGTGGCGTCGATGTTACCGTCCGTCAGGTGGCCTTCTCGCGCATGTAGGCAAGCAGGCCGTCGATGCCCCGGCTGTCGATCAGCCCCTTGAACTCGTCGCGCTTGAGCACCAGGAACGAGATGCCGCCGACCATGATGTCGATCACCAGCGGGCCGCGCCCGGCGAAGGCGCGCACCCGGTATTCGACCGGCAGCGACTTGCCGTTGGCGCGCGGGATCGCGGCGGCGACCATCACGTCGCGGCGCACGCTACGGGTGCCGGAGACCTCGGGCTCGGCGTCCAGCCCCTTGCCGAACCGGTCGGCGTAGAGCCGGGCCAGGAAGCCCGGCAGCAGGGCGCGGAACTCGTCGAGCTGGGCCGGGGTCAGGCCGCGGTCGCCGACCAGGAACCGCTCCCAGATGTCGAAGGCGAAGGCGGCGGCCACCACCCCGGTCAGCCGGGCGAAGCGGGCGGATGCGTCGAGATCGGCGGCGGTCATCGCAACGTAGGAGTCGTGGACCAGGGTCTCGGCGACGGCGCGCGCCGCCTGCTCGGCCGTCGCGCCGGCGCGGGCCGGCGACGGCGCCATCACGACGGCGAGCAGGCTGGCGGCGAGCAGGCTGGCGGCGAGCAGTCTGGTGATGTGGGTCAAGGCATGGTCCCGGCTGCGGCCCTTCTGTTACCTGTTCAATATAGGGTTCCGGCGCCGTTTCGCACCGGCCGGTCACGGCGGGTTGATCAATTTGCGTGCCGCCGCGACAGCCCGGCCAGGGTCGGGGTCAGGGCGAAGATCATCGCCACGGCGGCGGCCAGCGCGATCGCCAGCAGGATGCCCATGCTGGCGGTGCCGCGGTGCTCCGAGAGGCCAAGCGTGCCGAAGGCGGCGATGGTGGTGAGCGCGCTGTAGAGCACGGCGCGCGGGGTCGAGGTGTCGAACACCGAGCCGGGCTGGCGGCCGGCGCGCAGGGCCAGATGCACGCCGCTGTCGATGCCGACCCCGATCAGCAGCGGCAGGACGATGACATTGGCGTAGTTGAACGGCAGGCCGAGCAGCACGCCGGCCCCCATGGTGGCGGCCCCGGCGAGCAGCAGCGGCAGCAGGATCGCCGCGATCTGCGCCGCGTTGCGCAGCATGACCCAGGCCAGCAGGGCGCAGCCGAGCAAGGCCAGCGCCGCCGCCTGGAGCATGGCGCCGGCGACCGACCCGGCGGCCCCGGCGATCTGGTCCGGCGGGCCGGCGGCGCCGGATGCCACGGCGGCGACGGCGTCGATGAAGGCGCGCATGGCGGCGGGGTCGCGCAGGTCGTCGGCGGCGGCGATCTCGATCCGGAGCCGCCCGTCCGGGGCCACGAAGCGGGCGCGCAGCGGCGCCGGCAGCGCCGATGCCGTGACCTCGCCGGCGTCGAGTTGCAGCGCCAAGCGGTCGATCAGCAAGGGCAGGTAGCGGAAGATTTCCGCCGCCAGCGCCGCGTCGCGCGCCAGGGTGCGGCGCCCGGCATAGGCGCGCAACTCCGTTGCAAGGGTTGCGGCGGCCGGGCCGGGCTGGGCCTCGAGACGCAGCGCCAGGGTCTCCGGCGTGACCGGCGCGGCATCGCCGGCCAGATCGACCGGAGCGCCCTCGACGGCGTGCAGCAGCGAGGGATAGGCGAGATCGATCAGGTCGAGCTTCGCCATCTGGTCCTCGGGCACCAGGTCGCCCAGCCAATGGGCCTCGCGCACCTCGGCCACCGCCTCGAGGGCGGCGACGGTGGCGCGGGCCTCGTCCGCGGTCGCGGCGAGCAGGCTGAGGCGCAGCGGCGCCAGCGCCGGATCGGCGGCGAGCCAGCCAAAGGTGCGGACCGATGGCGCGGCCGGATCGCGCAGGTTCATCGGGTCGGCGTCGAAGCGCGCTTGCGGCGCCAGCGCCACCCCGGCCAGCCCGGCGCCCAGCACCAGCCAGACCAGGATCCGGCGGATCGCGGCGGGTGGTTGCCGGAGCGGCCGGGGTGGTGGCCCGGCGGCGAGCCGGGGCCAGAGCGTGATCGCGGCGGGCAGGACGGTCAGCGTCACGGCGAGCGCGATCAGCACGCCTACGCCGCCGATCAGCCCAAGCTGCGCCATGCCGACGAAATCGGTCGTGGCAAAGGCGAAAAAGGCCAGCGAGGTGGTGGCCGCGCTGAGCACCAGGGCGGCCCCGATGGCGGTCGCCGAGCGGAGCAGCGC
>JACZTQ010000225.1 GCA_022573605.1 Pseudomonadota bacterium
ATGAGCGCGGTCAGCTCGGCGCGTCTTCCCGGCACTTCACGCCAGTTCTCGCCGACCAGCGGATAGACGATCTGGCCACCGATCGACGCCTGCTGCATCAGCGTGCCCATGGTGTTGACCACCTCGAACCCGCCCATCGCGGTCAGCGCGCCGGCGGTTGCCAGCGCGATATACCAGCCCATCGAGTTGCCGGTGACGGCGACGATGTCGAAGCGGTCGCGGTCGATCGAATTGAAGTCGGCGTAGGCGCAGGCATAGATCAGCGCCGAGGCGTTGTCGCCGCGGGTGTGTTTTGCCAGCGAATGGCGCCCGGCGCCGTCGAGCGCGCTGACGGTCTCCTGGCCCAGTTCCAGCCGGGCCGCGTCGATGGCGTGAATGAGTTCGGCCTTGTCGGCGTGGTGGCGCGCCAGATAGCCGAGATCGTCCTTGTTGTAGGTTCCCCGCCCCGGGCAGACGACCAGTGCCGTTCTCCGTCCCATCGCTCAGCCCGCCATCTTCGAGCCGGTCCGGCCCAGCATGTCGAGCGCGGTCTCGACGATTTGATCGCGGTTCGGCAGGGTCGCGCCGTAGGCCGGGCCGGTGGCGATGAAACTGTCGGCGGCGGCGATGCGCCTGAGCGACGGGGCGTGGCGCGCGCGCTCGGTCAACAGCGCCATCAGGGCCTCGCTTTGCGACCCGGTGATGCGGCATTCATCGACGATCAGGACCTGCGCGCACGGCCTCACCGCCTCCACAATCGCGTCCTCGTTGAGCGGCGCAAGCCAGCGCAGATCGATGATCCGCGCCTTCACGCCATGGTCTTCGCTGAGGATCTTCTCGGCCTGGCGCGACAGGTGGTAGCCGTTGCCATAGCTGACGATGGCGATCTCGGTGCCCTCGCCATGCTGGCCGATCCGGCCGAGCGGGATCGGGTCGCCGGCGCCGGGCTCGGGGTAGGGACAGGTCCAGAGCCCGTCCTTGGGTGCGTGCAGATCCCGGGCCATGTAGAGCGCGATCGGCTCGACGAAGACGATCACCCGCTGTTCCTCGCGCGCCAGCCGGACGCATTCGCGCAGCATGTGGACGGCATCGCGCCCGTTCGAGGGGCAGGCGATCACCACCCCGGGGATGTCGCGCAGCACCGCCAGCGAGTTGTCGTTGTGAAAATGCCCGCCGAAGCCGCGCTGGTAGCCGAGCCCGGCGATGCGGATGATCATCGGGTTGGTGAATTGTCCGTCGGAGAAGAACGGCAATGTGGCCGCCTCGCCCCGAAGCTGGTCCTCGGCGTTGTGCAAGTAGGCGAGGAACTGGATCTCCGGGATCGGCAGGATGCCGTTGTGCGCCAGCCCGATGGCGAGGCCGAGGATCGACTGTTCGTCGAGCAGGGTGTTGATCATCCGCGCCGGCCCGAAGCGGTCGTGGAGACGTTGGGTGACGCCGTAGACCCCGCCCTTGGGGCCGATGTCCTCCCCCGCCATGACGATCTCGCGGTGCTCCAGCATCAGGTCGGTGAGGGCGAAATTGATCAGCTTGGCCATGTGCTGCGGTTGCTTCATGGCCCGCATGTCACTGTCACCGAAGGCGGCGGCGCGGGCTTCGGCCGACGGGCCGTTGGTCGGCGCACAGTCCCGGCGTGGCGGGATCAGGCTGGCCATGACAGCGCCGGCGGTGCGCAGTTTCGGGCGCTTGATCGCCGCCTCCGCCACCCGCGCGGTGCGCTCGCCGGTCTCCGCGTAGATCTCGAGCACCTGATCGGCGGTGAGCACGCAGTGCTCGATCAGGGAGCGCGCCGTGTGCAGCAGCGGATCGTTGGCCTCGTCGGCCTCGATCTCGGCCTTCGACATGTAGGCGGTCTGCACGTCCGCCCCGGCGTGGCCGTAAAGCCGGACACAGCCAAGATGCAGGAAGGCGGGCTTGCGCCGCTGGCGCACATAAGCTTCGACCTCGCGCGCGACGCGATAGGTCTCCAATACGTCGAGGCCGTTGCAACGGAAATATTCCAGGCCCGGCCGGGCCGCGAAGCCGGCCTCGATCCAGCCGCCCGGCGTTCTGGTGGAGATGCCGATGCCGTTGTCCTCGCAAACGAACACCAGCGGCAGCGGCACGCCCTGCCAGGCGGTCCAGCCGGCGGTGTTGAAGGCGCCCTGCGCGGTCGAGTGATTGACCGAGGCGTCGCCAAAACTGCACAGCACCACGGCGTCGTCGGGCAGCGCCTTGTGTTCGGGCCGCAGCCGCTTGGCGACGGCGATGGAATAGGCCGCGCCCACCGCTTTCGGCAGATGCGAGGCGATGGTCGAGGTCTGCGGCGGGATCGCCAGCGCCTTCGAGCCGAGCACCTTGTGCCGCCCGCCGGAGACCGGGTCCTCGGACGACACCGTGAAGCTCAGCAGCATGTCCCGGAGCGGGGTCTGGCCGGCGACCTGGCCCGAGCGCTGGATCAGGAAGGCGGCGTCGCGGTAGTGCAGGAAGGCCATGTCGGTGGGCCGGAAAGCGGCGGCGATAGCGGCAACGCCCTCGTGGCCCGAGGAGCCGATGGTGTAGTAGCCCTCGCCCCTGGCCTGCAACTTGCGCGAGATGCGGTCGAGCTGGCGGCTGAGCACCTGGGCGCGGAAAATGCCGACCAGATCGGCCTCGCTCAGGCCCGCGTCCGCCAGCGTGGCGCCGCCCCGGCGCGGCGGCAGATCACCGTCGCGCACGCGGCGCAGGAAGTTCTGGTGAACGATCTCGGCCCGGTCCATCGCTGTCGCCCCTGGAAAGAAATTCCGCCGCCCGGCGCGCGCGCCGCCGCGCTCTGGCAACAACCGGTCGGGCACAACCCCGCCCGGTTGTCAACACCGGCCGATTCGCGTTATGGTAATCGGCACAGGGTGTTTCGATCCGCGTAGCGTCGATACGATAATGATTTCCCGCGCCGAACAGCTTCGTGAATGGAGCGAGCACCCCATGCCGGTAAGGATATTTTTGCTCGGTCACTTCGAACTCGAGGTCGGCGGCGCGCGCCGCAGCCGGTTCGCCACAAGGCGCGGGCGCGATCTGCTCGCCTTCCTGATCATCGAGGCCGACCGGAATTTCCTGCGCGAGCACCTCGCCGGCCTGTTCTGGGACCACCTGCCCGAAACCCGCGCCCGCAAGGCGTTCAACACCGAAATCTGGCGGCTGTGCGACATGCTGCAGAAACTCGGCGGCGGGCTGGAGAACTGCATCCACAGGTCGGCCGGCGAGATCGGCTTCAAACGGTCGGAAAAATTCTGGGTCGATCTCGATGCCCATGACGCGGCGCTGACCGGACTCCATGATCTCGACCCCGCCGACGCTCCGGCCGACCGGGTCGCGAAGATCGAGGACGCCATCGCGCTCTATCGCGGCGATCTGCTGGACGGGGTCTACAGCGACTGGTGTTTCGTCAAGCGCGAAGCCCTGCGCGCGCGCCATCTGGCCGCCCTGGAATTCATCATGACCCACAAGATGGCGACCCGGGAGTGGACCGTGGCCCTGGCCTACGGCGCCCGCCTGCTGGCCCTCGACCCGCTGATGGAGCATATCCACCGGGCGATGATGCGGTGCCATTACCTGAGCGGCAACCGGCCGGCGGCGATCCGCCAGTTCGGGTTTTGCCAGCAATTGCTGCGCGAAGAGCTGGACGTGGAGCCGATGGAGGAGACCCGGCGGGTGCACGAGACGATTCTTTCGGTCACCCCGCGGGCGCCGCTGGCGGTTGCCGAGCAGGCCGCGAAACCGAAGCGGCGTTCCGGCCGCGGGAAGCAGAGCCCGGCACAGAAAATCGATTTCGCGATGGCCAATCTCTCGACCGCGCAAGGCTGGCTGGAACAGGCCAGCCATGATCTGAGGCGGCCGGGCTAGGGCCTGAGTCCGAAATTTCCCCGATCGGCAAACCAGGAGATTCCCGTCGACCCCGGCGGCCGGGCGATATCGTCCCGGCGATCACACGATTGGCATTCAAAAATTGCAATGTTGTGATTTCTTGCTCTAACTAATTGATAGTAAATGATTTCCCATGTGACCAATCTGTGACTTCCAGGTGATCGGCCTGTGTGCGCCGGGGATGAGACTGGGGCACCGACAAGACCTCGGAGCGTTTTGAATCGAGGCCCCACAGGTGGAGGCAACGTGGCCCGTGACCGCCAGCAGAAATCCTATCGATTCGTCGTCGTCTACCGCTGCGAGCCGCGCGAAATTCCCGGCGCCGCGGGCGAATGGCGCGGCTGGGTCGCGCGGGTGCCCGACCCGCGCGAGCGCGAGACGCAAGGCAGTGAGGAAACCCGGCGCGGCTTTCTCGAACTGGAAGAGTTGCCCGGGGCGATCCGGAAGTTGATGGGGGACCAGGCCGAGGCGCCGCAACCGCGCGCCGCGGGCAAAGGAAAGGATCGATGATGCGCATTGATGCCGGAGTCAACCCTCGCGCGGCCGGGCCGGCCCTGGCGCCGGACGGCGCCGCCGGGCAGTACGGCGCCGCCGCCACTCCCGCCACCAACGGGGCCAGAAACGAGGCCGGAAACGAGGCCGGAGCGATCCGGATCACCCCGAGCCGCCGGATCGTCGAGCGCCGCGACCCGGCGATCTCCTTCAAGGTGACGGCGGCGGGCTTCAGCGCCTTCGATATTCTGCTGACCACCGATCCGGCGCTGTTCGAGGCGCGCAATGCGGACCGGCGCACAGCGGCCAACTTCCGTTCCAGCCGGCAGGATTTCGACGGCGAGTCGATCCCCGCCGAGATCGGATTCTACATGACGCCGACCGCGTTCCTCGGCGCTCTCGCCGCCGCGAGGCCGCGCCCGGAGCGGCTCTACTATGTCGCCGTCGGCTATCGCGGCGACGAGCGGACGAGCGGGGTGTTCTCGACCCCGGCCGAAACGCTCGCGGACCTGGCGCCGTATGTCCAGCTTGCGGCCAATCTCGGCGGCGCCTCGCTGTCCGCCGTTCTGGGCGCGGCGGTGGAGCGTCTCGGCCAGGTCGGAGCCGGCCGCCGAATCACCGGCGCCCGCCCGCTGAGCCAGGTCGGGATGCCGCGCCAGAGCATCGGCGGCCTGCCTGTTCATGGCAGCCGTGACGGCGCCCGGCAGATCAACGGCGGCGCCCCGCCGGAGCGCCCCGCCGAGGCCGGCCCGGCCCGGCAGACGCCCGATCCGGCGCCTGAAGAAGCCCCCCCCGGCGCGACCCCGCGGTGCCCGGGGAAGGTGCGGCCAAGGCACCGCCATCGGCGCTTCGCCCGGCCGTGGGCAACGGTGCTACCGCTGCGCCCGCGCCGCGACCGAACGACGATCCGGCCGCCGCCAACGGCGCGCCCTCCGATGGCGGCTATATCGACGAGGACGCCGCCTATGGCCCCGCCGCCGGCCCCGGGAAGGGCCGGGGTTACCGCGATCTGGACGCGCCGTCGCAGGCCCCCGGCCCGCCCCGGCCGCCGGCCGACGACTACCATGACCGCCTCGGGCCGCCC
>JACZTQ010000226.1 GCA_022573605.1 Pseudomonadota bacterium
GACAGCGCGGATGCGCGCCGGCCTTGGCAACCGGCTCACACCCGCCTGAGCCAGAGCGAGGTCTCGAACGCGCCCTCGGGCAGCGCCAATCCGGCAATCCCCGGCCGCTTGGCCGCGGCCATCCGGGTCAGGGCGTAGTGGCTCGAGAACACCGCCTCGCAGCCGCCGCCCAGGATCCACCCGGCGAGCCCGTTCTGCTCGGTATAGCCGCGCCATTCCCATTCCGGGGGATAGGGGTCGGGCAGCAGGATATCGTGGATATGGACCAGCACCCCGGGCGCCAGCAGCGGCAGGATGCGGTTCAGCATCATATCGACATCGGTGCCGGGCCAGAGGATGTGCGAGGAGTCGAAAAACGCCATGTCGCCGGGCTCCAGCGCCTCGAACAACGCCAGGTCGGCCACGCCCAGCACCCGCTCGCGCCAGGCGATCTCCAGCCCCCGCAGCGCCGCGCGCGGCGCCGGGTCGATGCAGGTGATCCGGGTGCCCGCACCCGCATCGGCGGCCGCCCGGACCAGCATCCGGGTCGAATGCCCCGAGCCGACCTCGACGATCCGCCCCGGCGCGTGGCGCCGCACCAGCGCATAGGCCGCGGCCCCGTCGAGGCGGGGAAACCAGCTCTGGCCCCAGCGCGGCTCCGGCGGCGGGCCGTCAAAGCCCGCCAGCCGCTCGCCATGGGCGTCGATCTCGTCGAGCACTCCGGCAAAGGACGGCTCCGCCGCCCGGAACGCCGCCTCGATGGCCGGGTAGGGGCCGGGCCGCTGCACCGCGCCGGCATAGCGATAGGGCGTGAAGAACCCCCTTGGCCGGCCCAGCAATGTGGCCAGCCCCATCCGCAACCGTCTTGCCCCGACCCGCCAACCGCTCATGCGTCATACCTGATGTGGTTGATCCATAGTCCGTTACATCAATCCAATCCAATCGGGCAAGCCCGCCCCTCATCTGCCGGGAGCAGGGCCGCGCCCGACCCTGGGTGGGCGCCGCCGCATCGAATTCGCCAGCGGCGGCGCAACCGAATGGAACCCTGGTTTTTCCTGCAACGTTGCCAAGCGCCCTCCCGGGGGGAGGGTCGGGCGCGGCCCGGCGTTGCCGCCGGGCCAAAGGGGTTGCGAGCATGTCCACGAACAGAAACATCACCGCCGTTGCTGCACCGCACCGCTCCCGCTATGTTCCGCCCGAATCCCGAACCAGCGCCCAGCGGAGAGACCAGACATGTCGAAGATCAAGGTGGCCAACGCGATCGTCGAGCTCGACGGCGACGAGATGACCCGCATCATCTGGGCCTTCATCAAGCACAAACTGATCCTGCCCTATCTCGACCTCGAGCTGAAATACCACGACCTCGGCATCGAGGAGCGCGACCGCACCGACGACCAGATCACCGTCGATGCCGCCCACGCCATCAAGCGCCACGGCGTCGGCGTCAAATGCGCCACCATCACCCCGGACGAAGCCCGGGTCGAGGAGTTCGGGCTGAAACGCATGTACCGCTCGCCCAACGGCACCATCCGCAACATCCTCGGCGGGGTGATCTTCCGCAAGCCGATCATCTGCCGCAACGTGCCGCGCCTGGTGCCGGGCTGGACCCGGCCGATCGTGATCGGCCGTCACGCTTACGGCGACCAGTACCGGGCCACCGATTTCCACTTCCCGGGCCCGGGCAAGCTGACCATCAAGTTCACCGGCGACGACGGCGAGGTGATCGAGCGCGAGGTCTTCCAGGCCCCGGGCGCGGGGGTCGCGATGGCGATGTACAACCTCGACGACTCGATCCGCGATTTTGCCCGGGCCTCGATGAACTACGGGCTCGACGCCGGCTGGCCGGTCTATCTGAGCACCAAGAACACCATCCTCAAGGTCTATGACGGGCGCTTCAAGGACCTCTTCCAGGAGGTCTTCGAGGCCGAGTTCGCCGACCGTTTCAAGGCCGCCGGCATCACCTACGAACACCGCCTGATCGACGACATGGTGGCCTGCGTGCTGAAGTGGAACGGCGGCTATGTCTGGGCCCTGAAGAACTACGACGGCGACGTGCAGTCCGACACCATCGCCCAGGGCTACGGCTCGCTCGGGCTGATGACCTCGGTGCTGATGACCCCGGACGGGCGCACCGTGGAGGCCGAGGCGGCGCACGGCACGGTGACGCGCCACTACCGCCAGCACCAGGCCGGCCGCGAGACCTCGACCAACTCGATCGCCTCGATCTACGCCTGGACCGGCGGGCTGAAGCACCGCGCCAAGCTCGACGGCAACGAGGCGCTGGCCAACTTCGCCACCACCCTGGAGCGGGTCGTGGTCGAGACGGTGGAGGCCGGCGGCATGACCAAGGACCTGGCGCTGCTGGTCGGGCCGGACCAGAAGTGGCTCACCACCATGGGCTTCCTGGAGAAGATCGACGCGAACCTCGACCAGGCGCTGGGGGGGTAGGGCGGCGCGATCGGCGGCGGACAAGCGCGGCGCGCATGTCCGCCCTACCGGGGCGCCGCGGCGCGACCCGATGTCGCACTGGTGTCCCGGATCGGAAGTTCCCGCCATCACCGGATATCGCGATAACCCACCGCACTTCCCCGGCCCCCCGATCGTGTCGGGGGGCCGGGGAAGTGCGGGAAATATATGATCCGTGGTATTTCCGATCCGGGACACCAGGATAACATCCCGCTGCCCGCCTCGCGCGGCGGATCGCCAGCCGACCCACAAAATGTTGATCCCGGCACCGCTTGCGCCGCGCGCCCGAAAAGGCGACGTAGCAAGACAAGGTCTGATCGCCGGTCGGGCCAGGCTTCCGCGAGGAAATTCGCATGCCGTCCAGAGACGCCGCCCATGACCACGCCGCGACCCCGAGCGCCTGGCGCATCGTGGTGTGGCTGGGCTGCGGTTACGTCGCCATGACCCTGCTGGTGGCGCTGCTGCCCAGCCGAAGCACCGGGATCGGCCCCGCCAGCCCCGCCGTCGCGGCCGGGGCCAAGGTCTGGCGCTCGGAGAACTGCCTCGCCTGCCACGCCATCTACGGCCTCGGCGGGCATCTCGGCCCGGACCTCACCAATACGGTCTCGCGCCTCGGCGCGGACGGCGTGGCCGCGAAGGTCGCCGCCGGCGGCGCCAGAATGCCGCCCTTCGCGCTCGGCCAAGAGGCAGCCGCAAACCTGGTCGCCTGGCTTGCTTATATCGACGCGACCGGGGTCTACCCGCTGCCCCGGCATTTCTCTCCGGGCTACGGAGACACCAGATGAACCGGCTGTTTCCCGTGGCCGTGGGTTGCCTGGCGGCGACCATGCTGATCGGGCTGATCACGGCGCTGGCGACGGTGCTGGAGGCGCCGCCCGTCGATTTTCGCATCCTCAACTCGTCGCACACCCTGTTGGCGCTCGGCTTCGTCATCGCCGGCGCGCTGGGGGCGGCCCAGGTCGCCGTCGGCCGCCCGCCGCCGCGGCTCCAGGTGGTGCTGTTCCTGATCGGCATCGCCGCGCCCCTGCTGGCGACCGCGGCGGGCGGGTTCAGCGGCCGCGAATACCTGAGCTGGCCGCCGCTCGTCTCAGCTCCGCTGTTCGCCGCGATCGCCTGGGCCTCGGTCAACGTTCTGATCGGGCTGGCCCGGCTCGGCCGCGCCCACCCCGAATCGGCCTGGGTGGTCGGCATCGGCGCGGTCGTCCTGCCGCTCGGATTCGCCGAGGCGCATCTCTATCTGGTGCCCGCCATCGGGCTCGACATCGGCAAGGACATGGCGGTGCAGTGGCAGGGCATCGACACCATGATCGGCGGCTGGAACGCCATGCTCTACGGCGTCGCGGCGATGCTGATCGCCCCCGCCGGGAAGCTGTCGCGGGCCTTTCGCAACCTGTTGTTCCTGGTCGCGGCGACGGGCCTGCTGCTGACCTTCAGCCATCACCACTACCCCTCGCCGCAGGCGACCTGGCTGAAGCACGTCGCCTTCCTGACCAGCCTGCTGGCGGCGGTCGCCTTCCTGCATCATTTCCGAGCCTGGCGCCGGGCGGCGCCCGCGGACACCAGATTGACGGTCCTGCTCGGCATCGCCGAGCGCTGGACCATCTTCGCCGTCGGGACCGGATTCCTGATGGCGCTGCCGCCGCTCAACGTGCTGGTGCACGGAACCTATGCCGTCGTCGGGCACGCCATGGGGTCGATGATCGGGGTCAACGCGATCCTGATCTTCGCCATCGCGCGGGGCCAGGGCGACGCTCCCGAGGCCGCCGCCGATGCCGCCTTCCGGCGCTGGAGCCGGCTGTTCGACTGGTCGCTGGCCGGCTTCGTCGCGGTTCTCGTCGCCGCCGGGCTGGTCGAGGGCGTGCTGCGCACCGATGGCGGCTACTGGGCCTATATCGGCGCGGTCAGATCGGTGATGTCGCTGTTGCCGGTGTTCGGGCTGGCGCTGGCCGGCCTGGTGGGCTGGATCGCCATCGACTGCCTGCGTCCGGGCAGCGGCGCGCGGGCGGCCGGGCCGGCGCGGCCCTGACCGGCGCTCGCGTCAGCGCCCCCGGTTCCTGGTCATCGCATACATCTCGGCGATCATCCGGCTGGCGGTCTTCTCGAACAGGAACGGCAGGAAGGCATGCACCAGCGCCGCACCGGCGGCCAGCAACAGCGTCGCCGAAAACCGCCCGGCAAACGCCATGTGCTCGAGGTAGCTCTCGTCGACCGAGCGCGGGTGGGTCAGGAACAGGGATTTCATCGCCGCGACCATAGGAACCTCCCGGGAATAATTGCGTTGGATGAGACATGCCACGAATCTCGGAGGAAAAGGTCCCATTCTTTGGCTTGTAAGCTTGATTATTGGGATAAAATCCCTCAAAATTGCCGGAATGATGGAAATAGATCAAATCGACCGGCGAATCCTCCACGAACTGCAAGGCGACGCCGGGGTCGGCGTCGAGGCGCTGGGCGAGCGCATCGGGCTGTCGCGCAACGCCTGCTGGCGGCGTATCCGGCTGATGGAGCAGGCCGGCGTCATCCGGGCCCGGGTGGTGCTGGTCGACCCGGCGGCGCTGGGGCTGGAGCTGACCGTCTTCATCGCCCTGCGCACCGACCGCCACGAGCCCGGCTGGCTGGAGAAGTTCACCCGCGCGGTGGCGGACCTGCCCGAGATCCTCGGCGCCTGGCGCACCAGCGGCGATCTCGATTATCTGCTGATGGCCCGGGTGGCCGATGTGCGGGCCTATGACCGGCTCTACCAGCGGCTGATCCGCAAGGTCGAACTGGTCGATATCTCGGCCAGCTTCGTCATGGAGGAGATCAAGGAGACCACCGCGTTGCCGGTCGATCTGGCCTGATGCCGGGTTGCGCGACGCATGACGCATCCACACCCTGGTCATTGCCGGGCTTGACCCGGCAATCCAGTCCTTGGATCAAAGTTTTGCGCCCCTTGGGCCGTGCGCTGACGCGCCCGCCCCGCGGGAGGCGCCCCGGCCCCA
>JACZTQ010000227.1 GCA_022573605.1 Pseudomonadota bacterium
AACGCCGACACCAACATGGCCGCCCTTCAGGGCTACACCATCCGGCTCTACCGCGAGCTCGAGGAGCTGACCGGGATGTCCTGCGGCCTGCACCATGTCGGCGGCCTGACGCTCGCCACCACCCCCGACCGGCTCGACTTCCTCAAGGCCGAGCGCGCCAAGCACCGCTACATGGGGCTGGACACCGAGATCGTCGGCCCCGAGGAAATCCGCAAGCTCTCGCCGATCACCAACACCGACGGCGTGCTGGGGGCGCTCTACGACCCGCTCGACGGCCACTTGGACCCCTCCGGCACCACCCACGCCTATGCCAAGGCGGCGCGCAACGCCGGGGCCGGGATCGTGCTGCGCAACCCGGTGATCGAGACCAACCCCCGCGCCGACGGCTCCTGGGAGGTGGTCACCAAAGACGGCACCATCATCGCCGAGCACGTGGTCAACGCCGGCGGGCTCTGGGCCCGCGAGGTCGGCGCCCTGGCCGGCGTCTACCTGCCGCTGCATCCGGTCGAGCACCAGTATCTGGTCACCGAGGAGACCCCCGAGGTCTACCAGCACCACACCGAACTGCCCCATGTCATGGACCCCGAGGGCGAGAGCTACCTGCGCCAGGAGGGCCGCGGCCTGGTGATCGGCTTCTACGAGCAGGAGATGGACCTCTGGGGCGTCGACGGCACCCGCCCCGATTTCGGCCACGAGTTGCTGGCGGACAAGCTCGAGCGCATCTCGGACGCCATCGAATTCGCCTACCGCCGCTACCCGGTGCTGGAGCGCGCCGGGATCAAGCAGATCATCAACGGCCCCTTCACCTTCGCCCCCGACGGCAACCCGCTGGTCGGGCCGGTGCCGGGCCGGCGCAACTACTGGGCCGCCTGCGCCGTGATGGCGGGCTTCAGCCAGGGCGGCGGGGTCGGGCTGGCGCTGGCGCAATGGATGATCGAGGGCGAGCCCGAGCGCGATATCTTCGCCATGGATGTCGCCCGCTTCGGGCCCTGGATCACGCCGGGCTACACCCGCGCCAAGGTGCGCGAGAACTACCAGCGCCGGTTCTCGGTCGGCTACCCGAACGAGGAACTGCCGGTGGCGCGGCCGTTCCAGACCACCCCGGCCCATGGCATCTGGAAGGCCCGGCGCGCCGTCTTCGGCGCCGCCTACGGCATGGAGGCGGTCAACTACTTCGCGCTTCCGGGCGAGCCCCTGCACGAGACCCCGAGCTTCCGCCGCTCCAACGCCTTCGACGCCACGGGCGAGGAATGCCGCGCCGTGCGCGAGGCGGTCGGCATCAACGAGATCCACAATTTCGGCAAATACCTGGTCACCGGGCGGGCGCGCGGGACTGGCTCGACCGCATCATGGCCGGGCGCATCCCCAAGACGGGCCGCATCGGCCTGACCCCGATGCTCAGCCCCAAGGGCCGGCTGCTCGGCGACTTCACCGTCTCGGCGCTGGCCGAAGACCGCTTCCAGATCACCGCCTCGTTCGGCGCCCAGGCCTTCCACATGCGCTGGTTCGAGCAGCATCTGCCGGAGAGCGGGGTGACCGTCGAGAACGTCTCGACCCGGCGCATCGGCTTCCAGATCGCCGGGCCGAAGGCGCGCGAGGTGCTCTCAAGGGTGGCCAGGGGTGACGTCTCCAACCAGGCGCTGCGGTTCCTGGACGTGCGGGATTTCGATATCGGCATCTGCCGCGCCACGGTGCAGCGCCTCTCCTACACCGGCGATCTCGGCTACGAGATCTACGTCGATGCCGAGGACCAGATCGCGCTCTACGGCATCCTGGCCGAGGCGGGCGCGGACCTCGGCCTGCGCCCGTTCGGGATGCGGGCGATGATGAGCCTGCGGCTGGAGAAATTCTTCGGCTCGTGGATGCGCGAGTTCAGGCCCGAATACCGGCCCGCCGAGACCGGCCTGGACCGCTTCGTCGCCTACAACAAGCCGGTGGATTTCATCGGCAAGGTGGCGGCGGCGAGGGAAAAGGCCGAAGGCCCGGCGCGCCGCCTGGCCGCCTTCATCGTCGAGGCGGAAGACGCCGACGTGGTCGCCTACGAGCCGATCTGGCACGGCGGCGAGGTGGTGGGTTTCTGCACCTCGGGCGGCTACGCCCACCATGCGGGCAAATCGGTGGCGCTCGGCTTCCTGCCGGTGGGCCTGATCGCGGAGGGCCGCGAGGTCGAGATCGAGATCCTCGGCGAGATGCGCCCCGCCCGCCTCGTCACCACGCCGCTGTTCGACCCCGACGGCAGCCGGATGCGGGGGTAGGGCGGCGGAAGCGGCGGGGGCTTCGGGTGTGCAAGGAGGGTGTGTGCCCACGCGTGGGCATGGGGTCAAGGTGTTGAATTTAAAGGAAATACGAAAAATAGGGTACGTATCGCTGATGAGACTCTAGGGCGGGATGGCTTGAAGCGGAATCGCCGCCGCATCGTCATCCCGTAGGCGCCGCAGCACGAAGTGATGCCGCGCTCGTGCGGGATCTCTCGGCCTTTGCTCAGTCAGGGTCGGGAGATCCCGGGTCTGCGCCGCATCATTTCATGCTGCGGCGCGCACGGGATGACGGTGGAGATGGCAGTTCGACCTCAACTCATCCGGCTCTAAGTCGTCAGCGCGGAAGAAAGTTTACCGGAAGGACAGCCGCGAACAGACACTCGCGGTCCCCGGTGGATTGGCCCCTGCCATCCCCGCGAAAGCGGGGACCTCAGTGTCGCGGAGCATGAGGTCCCCGCTTTCGCGGGGATGACAGGAGGGCAGCGCCCGACCCGAGGGTGGACGTCAGGGCCTCACCCAGCCCCCCGCGGCCGCCGGTTCACCAGGTAGATCCCGGCGGCGACCAGGACCAGCGCGGCGATCACCGACCACGAGATTTCCTCATGCAGGATCAGCCAGCCGAACAGCACGCCGAAGACCGGCGCCAGGAAGCTGAACGAGGTCATGTCGGAGGCCGGATAGATTTTCAGCACCCAGAACCAGGCGAGAAACCCGAAGCAGACCACGGCGATCACCTGGAAGGCGAAGATGCCCGCCAGCGCCAGCGTCATTTCGCGGATCACCGGCCCAAAACCCGGCGCGACCGCCAGCAGAATCACCGCCGAGACCGCGAGCTGATACAGCAGCAGCATCTCGGGCGAGGACCGCGACAGTTTCGTCAGCCGGGCCATGAACACGATCCCGGCCCAGAACATGGCCCCGATCAGGCTGAGCAGATCGCCGAACAGGGCGTGCGGACCGGCCGGGCTGGCGTTACGCAACAGCGCCAGCGCAACCCCGGCGACCGCGAGCGCCAGCCCGAGCGCCCGCACCCGCGTCAACCGCTCGCCGGGAATCATGAAATGGGCCCCCGCCGCGACCCAGAACGGCATGGTGTAGAAGAACACCGAGACCCGCGCCACGCTGGTGTATTCGAGCGACTGGAACAACAGCACGAACTCGGTGGCGAAGAAGCAGCCGCACAGCAGCCCCGGCCACAGGCTGCCGTCGCTCAGGCTCAGGCGCTTGCGCATCAGAACGGCGAAGGCCAGCACCGGCAGAAACGCGCAGGCCGAGCGCAACCCGGCCTGGAACACCGGCGCCATGCCAGCGTTGACCAGCTTGATCATCACCTGGTTGAGCCCCATCAGCAGCGAGAAGGTGACGAGAACCGCCCCGCCGAGGGCGTCGATCCTGTCCTTGCGTTCCATCGCTCCCCCCAGTTCGCCGAACTAGGCGGCCAAATGCGCGGACGGTCAACCGGAAATGCCCAGCGCCTGCGCTTTGCCCCAGCGTCGCCGACCCCTCCCCTGTCCCCTCCCCTTTCATGGGAGGGGACGCAGGGCCCGAGGGTTCAACTGGCGTCCCCTCCCACCCTGAAAGGGGGAGGGACAGGGTGGAGGTCGGCGACGCTGCCGCTGGGCGGCCGCCCTACCCGCCGCGCTTCCACGGCTCCAGCAGCGCCTCGGCCTCGGTCCGCCCCTTCTCCGTCAGGCGCAGCGCCTCGCCGTCGCGCAGCACCAGCCCCTGGCCGAGGCTGCGCGCCAGCACCGCGCGCGCCCGCGCCGGCGTCCAGCCCAGATGGGTGCGCAGCGCCTGGGCCACGTTCTCCACGTGGCGCTCCTCGCCCCGCTCGTGGGTCATCAGATGCACCACCAGCGCCCGGGACTCGTTCTCCAGCGCCTGGCGGGCGCGGCGCCGCAGCCCGGCGATCAGCCCTTGGCGCGGGCCGAACAGGAACGCCGCCACCAGGCAGACCCCGGTCATCAGCGCCATCATGCCGCCGATCGAGACGTCCCATTCCACCGCCAGCAAGTAGCCCGACACCGTCGAGAGGGCCGAGATCGCCACCCCCAGCAGCACCATGTGGGCCAGCCGGTCGGTCAGCAGGTAGGCCGCCGAGGGCGGCACGATGACAAAGGCGATGAACAGGATCGCGCCGACCGAATCGAACGCCGCCACCGCCGTGCCGCTGGTCAGGAAGAGCAATCCGTAGAACAGCGCCCGGGGCATCAGACCGAAGGCCTGCGCCAGCACCGGATCGAAGGTCGCCAGCTTCAGTTCCTTCCAGAAGATCGTCACGAAAGCGGCGTTCACCGCCGTCACCGCGCTCATCCAGACCAGCGAGCGCGGCACCTGGAAGCCCGCCACCGCCATGGTGTCGATCCAGACAAAACCGATCTCGCCCAGCAGCACCGCGTGGACGTCGATATGCACGTCGCGGGCGTAGAGGTTGATGAGCAGCACCCCGGCCGCGAACAGCGCCGGGAACACCAGCCCGATGGCGGCGTCGTCCTTGACCCGGCCCGAGCGCGCCAGCGCCTCGGTCAGGAACACGGTGAGCACCCCGGTCAGCGCCGCGCCCATGATCTGCACCGGGCCGCTGACCTGGCCGGTCAGCAGCCAGACCACGACGATGCCGAAGACGATCGAATGGCTGATCGCGTCCGACAGCATCGAGTTGCGGCGCAGGATCAGGAACGGCCCGATCAGCGCCGCCGCCGCCCCCACCGCCAGGCCGGTGGCGACGATCATCAGCCCGGGGTTGTCGAAGGCGGCCTGCAACATCAGCCCGGCTCTCCGCCGAGCCCGGCCATTATGCGCTCGGCCTCGGCCAGCCCGGCCGGTGTCAACACCCAGTGCCCGCCCTCGCCCGGCATGTGCGCGGCGGCGGCGACCAGGCCGCGCCGGGCGAGGCGCTCGAGCACCGCCCGAGTGCCGAGCCGGTGATAGGCGTCGAGCATGCCCTGCTCGGCCGGGTAGTCCGCATCGCCGTGCTCGCGGGCCAGTTGCAACAGCGTCGTCAGCACCTGGCGCCCGCGCAGGGAGCGCCGCTCGCCGGCCCGCTTCAAGGCGTCCCAGACCACGCCCCGGCCGGGCGCGAACAGGATCGAGACCAGCACGATGGCGGACGCCGCCAGCACGATCAGCGGCCCGGTCGCCAGCCCCGGCCCGAGGGCGCTG
>JACZTQ010000228.1 GCA_022573605.1 Pseudomonadota bacterium
CGAAGACCGGAGAGACCGCCTGATACCAAGGATCACCGATAATGACCCATAGAGACGGCTTGCCAAGGTTTTCGGCCAGGAGCGCACGCTGCGGCGATGCGGGGCATCGCAAAGCGGGCGCGACGAAGTCCGAAAGCCTTGGCAAGCCGCCGTTCCGGTCGCGCCGGCGGCCCGTCGGAGGGCGTCGGAAAGCCTTGACGATGGGCCGCATCGCCGGCGGCATTCCTCCTACCCGACGGGCCGCCGGCGCGATCTCCATGGGTCATTATCAGTGATCCTTGGTATCAGCCGTCGCCGTCTCCGCCCTGCGGCAGCAACCGGCGCAGCAGGTCGTAGAACTCGGCCACCACGATCGGCTTGGCCAGATAGGCGTCCATCCCGGCATCGAGCGCCCGTTGCCGGTCGGTGCTGCCGGCATAGGCGGTCAGCGCCACCACCGGCACCGCGCCCGCCGCCCCGCCCAGCGCCCGCAGGCGCCGCATCGCCGCGATCCCGCCCATGCCGGGCATTTGCAGGTCCATCAGGATCAGGTCGGCCGGCGCCTCGCCGTGGCGCTCCAGCAGCGCGGCGCCGTCGCTGACGACCTCGACCTCGGCCCCGGTCGGCGCCAGCACCGCCTCGAGCAGCATCTGGTTGGTCGCCACGTCCTCGGCGATCAGGATGCGGCGCCCGGCCAGGGCCGGGATATCGCCGGCCGCGCCGCCGGACGCCGGTTGCGGCGCGGGGACTTCCCCGGGCTCGCGCACGAGGTCGTACAGCAGATTCATCAGGCGCCGCCAGGGCACCGAGATGCGCGGCACCACGTCGAACAGCGCGGCGTCGTCGCCGGACAATTCCAGCCCGCGCGCATCGCCGGTCAGCACGATCCGCGTCGCGGCCAGGCGCGGGTCGGCGCGGAAATCTCGCGCCAGAGCGATCGCGGCGGCGCCCAGCCGGTGACCGTCCAGCAACAGGAAATCGACCGTCTGCCCCCTGCCGGCGCGGTCCCGGGCCATCTCCAAGGCCTGCTCCGGCGTGGTGGCGAAGACCGCTTCCAGCCCCGCCGCGGCGAACGAGGCCCGGCTTTTGGCATGGTCGAACAGCATATCGCGCACGCTAAGGAGATACCGGCCACGAAACGCGCCGCCCCACTTCTCCGCCATCGGCGGCGCGTCGGGGTCCGGCGTGCAGGGCAGCGCGATCAACACCGACTCGATCCCGTCCGAGTTCCGGAAGGCGGCCGGCTGCGCGGCGTCGCCGCCGATCGGCAGCGCCCACAGGCCGGCCAGCCCGCTCGGCGGCCGCTCGC
Source organism: Pseudomonadota bacterium (assembly GCA_022573605.1). GTDB lineage: Bacteria > Pseudomonadota > Alphaproteobacteria > Rhodobacterales > Rhodobacteraceae > Thermohalobaculum. The sequence goes on from JACZTQ010000228.1 coordinate 1,289, forward strand.
CCTGGGGCACCGCGCGGCAGGCTTCGAGCACGATCCCCGGCGCGGCGTCGTCGAGCCAGAGGGCCAGCGCGATCCTCTCCGCCCGCCCGGCCTCGACGGTCCGCGCCAGCCCGCGCCTGAGATAATCGCCCAGCGCCCTGGCGTCGCCCTGTGCCGCGCTTGGCAGGCGGTTGTCGATATGGGCGGAGATGCCGATTCTGCGCGAAAACGCGGTGACCGCGACGCTGGAAATGGCCTCGCGCAACAGGCTCTCGAGATCGATCAGATCGAGGGCGGGCGGCATCAAGCTCTCTTTCCGTGACGGCAGCCTGCGAACCGGTCGGCTGAACGCGCCGCACGCTGGGCGAAATTCAACCAGCACGATACTCATTCGCCTTGCGTTAGGGAAGTGTGAACCCCGGCGAGCCGCTGTTCTGCGTCGTTTGGGCGCGCTCCGCCACGGGGCCCCACCGCCGCGACGGCGGACAATCATGTCCGCCCTACCGGGCGGCGCCGCGTTGCAGGGTAGGGCGGACATGATTGTCCGCCTTCGGTGGTCTTTTGCGCCTGTTCCAAAAGCTGCTTTGCATCTTTTGGGCGCGGTCCGCCAACCCACCCCACCTCCCCGCCCAACCACCGATGGTACCCGGGCATGATCGGTGGTTGGGCGGGGAGGTGGGGTGGGTTGGCGGAGCCGGAAATCCGCGAAGGCGGATTTCGTCACGGGCAAAGACTCTCGCCGCCAGGACAGAACCTCACAGCAAGTCGCGCAGGATCGGGATCAGCGGCCGGTCGGCCGGCGGCATCGGGTAGTCGTCGAGATCGCGCGCCCGCACCCAGGCCAGGCGCTGGCCCTCGCGGGGCCGGGCGATGCCGACCCACTTGCGGCAGACATAGAGCGGCATCAGCAGGTGGAAGTCGTCGTAGGCATGGCTGGCGAAGCTCAGGGGCGCCAGGCAGCTGGCCCAGGTGGAGATGCCCAGCTCCTCCTCGATTTCGCGCATCAGGCAGGCCTCCGGGGTCTCGCCCGGCTCGACCTTGCCGCCGGGGAACTCCCACAGGCCGGCCATCGCCTTGCCCTCCGGGCGCTGGGCCAGCAGCACCCGCCCGTCGGGGTCGATCAGCGCCACCGCCGCGACCAGCACCAGTTTCACGAACGGTAATCCGCGTTGATCTCGATGTAGCGGTGGGTCAGGTCGCAGGTCCAGACCGTCGCCCGCCCCTTGCCGACGCCCACATCGACGCCGATCTCCAGTTCCCGGCGCTTCATGTAGGCGGCCCCGGCCTCCTCCGCATAGGACGGCGCGACCCGGCCGTTCTCGGCCACCAGGATATCGCCGAAGCGGATCGAGAGGCGGTCGCGGTCCGCCGCCTCGCCGGACTTGCCGACCGCCATCACCACCCGGCCCCAGTTCGGGTCCTCGCCGGCGATCGCGGTCTTGACCAGCGGCGAGTTGGCGATCGCCAGCCCGATGCGGCGCGCCGCGCGCTCGGTCCTGGCCCCGGTCACGGTGATGGCGATGAACTTCGAGGCGCCCTCGCCGTCCTTCACCACCTGGATCGCCAAGTCGCGCATCACCCCGCCCAGCGCGCCCTTGAAGGCGCGGTAGCGCGGGTCGCGGCGGTTGGCGATGGGGATCATGCCCGCCTTGCCGGTGGCGCCCACCAGCAGCGTGTCCGAGGTCGAGGTGTCGCTGTCGACGGTGATCGAGTTGAAACTCCGGACGGTCAGTTTCGAGACCGCCGCCTGCAACAGTTGCCGCTCGATGGCGGCGTCGGTGAAGATGAACACCAGCATGGTCGCCAGGTCCGGCGCGATCATGCCCGAGCCCTTGGCAAAACCCGCGATGGTCACCGCCACGCCGTCGATGTCGGCCACCGCGCCGGCGCCCTTGGGATAGGTGTCGGTGGTCATGATCGCCCGCGCAGCACCCTCCAGCCCGCCGGCCGACAGCCCGGCGGCCAGTTCCTCAAGCTTGGCGGTGACCCGCCCGGCCGCCAGCGGCTCGCCGATCACCCCGGTCGAGGCCATCAGCACATTACCCGCCGGCAGCCCCAGCACCCGCCCGGTGGCGGCCATCACCGTCTTGACCGCCTCGACGCCGTGGCGCCCGGTGAAGGCGTTGGCGTTGCCCGAGTTGACCACGATGGCGAGCGTCCCCGCCGCCGGCTCCGCCGCCAGCGCGGCGATCCGCTGCTGACACCAGAGCACCGGCGCCGAGCGGGTCGCGGAGCGGGTGAAGACGCCGGCGAGCACCGAGCCCGGCGCCAGTTCCGCCAGCATCACGTCGTCGCGGCCCCGGTAGCGGACCCCGGCGGCGGCGCTGGCGAAGCGCACCCCTTCGACCGGCGCCAGGGCGGGAAACCGCTCCGGCGCGAACGGCGAGACCGGGGCCTCAAGCTCCGCGATCTGGGTCGCGATTTCGGCCTGCCTGCGCCGTAGTTCGGCCAGCTTCGATCGGTTCCCGGCCATGTCGGTCTCCCCCGTTAACTGCCGAGCCTCAAACCAACGGTCATCAGCGCTGCCCCCGCCGATTTCGCCCCCCACTCCCGCTGGGAGGGGGGTCGGGGGGGAGGCTTGCGACGATGCCGCCGGGTGCGGCGCCGGTCATCGAAAATACCCCGGCCTTACTCCGCCGCCTCCAGCATCGCGTCGTCGCGGATCGACCGGGGCGGCGGCGGCGGCTCGGGCATGACGATGGCCGACTGCATCCGCAAGCCCTCGACCACGGCGACCTGGGCCTGCTGGATCAACTCGCCCATCAGCTCCTCGCGCACCTCGTCCAGCGCCGGAGGCTCGCGGTCGCGGCGCTCGACCAGCCGGATCAGATGCCAGCCGAAGGCGGTCTCGACCGGGCCGCTGATGGCGCCGGGTGCCATGGCGAAGGCGGCATCGGCGAACTCGGGCACCATGTCGGAGTGGGCGAACCAGCCCAGATCGCCGCCCTGGGTGACGGTGCCGTCGGTGCCGTGCTCGGCCGCCAGCAAGGCAAAATCGGCGCCGGCGTCAAGCTGGGCCTTCAGATCGGCGGCAGTTTCCTCGGTTTCGACCAGGATATGCCCGGCGCGCACCTCCAGCGTCGGCTCGGAGTCGAGATAGCGTTGCCGGTAGCGCGCCTCGACCGCCTCCGGGGTCACCCGCGCCTCGACCGCCTGGCGCAGATAGGCATCCGCCAGGGTGGCGCGCTCCTGGTTCAGCAGGTTCAGCACGATCGCCGGACGCCGCTCCAGCCCGGCCGCCTTCGCCGCCTGCGCCAGCAGCATCTGGTCGACCAGTTGCTCGATCAGGCCGTCGAACAGCACCCCGTCGGGCATGGCCTGATACTGATCGGGCAGTTCGCGGCGGATCGCGATCAGCTCGCCCAGCGTCAGGGTGACGCCGTCGACCACGGCCAGGGCCGAGTCAATATTGTAGGGGGGCACGGCCTCCGGCGCCGCCGCTTCGACCGTCCCGGTGGTGGGCTCGGCCGGCTCGGCGGCGGTCTGGGCGAGCCCGGCCGAGCCCCAGAGAACAAGGCCGATTGGCGCGAAGCCGAGGGCGGCCGCGGAGAGGAAATTCGATTTCACGGGTGGTCTCCTTGCTACTTGGAGCAGTCGTCGGGGCATTCGGTTGAGCGGGAGGCGTTGACAGCCCCCCTCGCCAAAATTATGTCTCACGCCGAGTCCTGTCGCCGAATGGTTTGCCTCACTTAATCCGATGCGTCCGGGGCCTCAAGCGCGATCGCCCGTTTTGTCACTCTGTTCCGCCGGCGATCCGGCCGGGCGGATCAACCCGAAAGACCGCGCGGTCCGGCGACCGCGCCATGGAGAATTCGCCAGATGTTGAATTTCGGCAACCTCGCCCGGAAGGTCTTCGGCTCCACCAACGACCGCAAGATCAGGGCAGCCCAGCCTACCGTGGACGCGGTCAACGCCCTGGAGCCGGAAATGCAGGCGCTGAGCGACGAGCAGATCCGCGCCCGCACCCAGGAATTCCGCGACCGCCTGGCGGCCGGCGAGAGCCTCGACGACCTGCTGCCTGAAGCCTTCGCCACGGTGCGCGAGGCGGCAAGGCGCACGCTCGGCGAGCGCCCCTTCGACGTGCAGATCGTCGGCGGGCTGGTGCTGCACCAGGGCAATAT
>JACZTQ010000229.1 GCA_022573605.1 Pseudomonadota bacterium
TGACGCGCCATGAGTCGTCGGCGAGGGCCGCTGGAATCACACCAGTTCGAACACCGCCAGCGCCGAGAGCGGGCCGCGCGCCGCCACCCTTCCCTGGTCCATAAGCCCGATCAGGGTCGCCAGGACATTGCGCCGCGCCGCCGGCAGCAGCACCGGATCGAGCTCGGTGTAGATCGCGCGGGCCAGTTGCCCGGTGTCGGCGGGGCCGGCCGCCAGCCCGGCCAGGATCTGCGCCACGCGCTGCTCGCGGTGGGCGATCTGGAAGCCGAGCATCGCCGCCGGATCGGTCACCGGATGGCCGTGGCCGGGCAGGTAGAGGCGATCCTGCCGGCGCCCGGCGAGGCGGCGCAGGGTGGCCATGAAAGCCGCCATGTCGCCCTCGGGCGGCGAGACCAGGGTGGTCGCCCAGCCCATCACCGTGTCGCCGGTGAACAGCACCCCGCTCCCCTCCAGTTCCAGGCAGATATGATTCGACAGATGGCCCGGGGTGTGCAGCGCGGTCAGAGCCCAACCGCCCGCGCCCCCCCCCACACCGATGGTTTCGCCCTCGCCCAGCGCGTGGTCGGGCCTGAAACCGGCATCGCCGCCCTCGCCGCCGCCCAGCGCGACCCCGTCGGCCTCGAGGCGGCGCATGGTCTCGGAGAGCCCGGACCCGTGCGGGCCGAAGGCATGGACCGGCGCGCCGGTCGCCGCCGCCACCGGGCGGGCGCCGGGGCTGTGATCGACATGGCTGTGGGTGACCACGATATGGGCGATGCGCTCGCCCGGCTCCAGCGCCGCGGCGATGGCGGCGAGGTGCTCGCGGTCGTCCGGCCCCGGGTCGATCAGCGCCAGCTCGCCCTCGCCGACCAGATAGCTCCGGGTGCCGCTGAAGGTCATCGCCGAGGGATTGCGGCAGGTGATGCGGCGCACCCCCGGCGCGACCCGCTCGGCGACGCCGTAGGCGACATCGGGATTTTTGTCGAACGGGTCTTTCACCTTGCGCGGCCTTTCGCGGGTCAATAGTTTTTCCTTCATGCTCGGCATCTGGAAAATCCTCAAGCGATACCTCAAGCGATACCTGCCGAAGAGTCTGTTCGGCCGGGCCCTGCTGATCCTGCTGCTGCCGATCCTGCTGTTGCAGGCGGTGGTGGCCTCGATCTTCATCCAGCGCCATTACGACGCCATCACCGAACAGATGGCGGGCGCGGTGGGACGCGACCTGAACTTCGCCATCGCCCGCATCGAGGCTGTCGATACCATTGCCGAGGCGCGCGCGGCGCTGGCCGAAATCGCGCGCCAATCCGGTCTGGAGATGGGGCTCGACGAGGGCAGCGCGGTGAAGTCGCGGGCGCTTCGCACCTTCTACGACATCACCGGCGGGGTGATCGAGAAAACCCTGAAGCGGGTGGTGCGCCGCCCGATGGCGCTGGATCTGGTGAACTTCAGGAAATACGCCAGTGTGCGCATCGTCACCGCCAAGGGGGTGCTGCGGGTGCTGATCCCGCGCGGCCGGATGAACCCGTCGAACCCGCACCAACTGCTGATCTGGACCACCCTGGCGGCGTTGCTGCTGGCGGTGGTGGCGGTGCTCTTCCTGCGCAACGAGATCCGGCCGATCAACGAGCTGGCGCGCGCCGCGGCCGCCTTCGGGCGTGGCCGGGCGGTGCCGTTCCGGCCCTCGGGCGCGGTCGAGGTGCGCAGCGCCGGGGCCGCCTTCGTCAACATGCGTGCCCGCATCGAGCGCCAGATCGAGCAGCGCACCCGGATGCTCTCGGGCGTCAGCCACGACCTGCGCACGCCGCTGACCCGGATGAAGCTGGCGCTGGCGGTGGCCGAGGACACGCCGGAGCTGCGCGAGTTCGGCCGCGATGTCGACGAGATGGAGCACATGCTGGACGCCTTCCTGGACTTTGCCCGCGGCGAGGGCGGCGAGCTTGCCGAGTTCGCCGACCCGGCGGAGCTGGCCGAGGAGATCGCCGCCGACGCCCGGCGCAAGGGGATCGAACTGGCGCTCTACAGCCAGATCGAGACCCCGGACGAGCGCGAGGTCGAGTTCCGCCGCCGGGCGCTGAAGCGGTGCCTGACCAACCTGGTCGACAACGCCGCCGCCTACGGCGCCCAGGCCTCGCTGTCGATCCGGCTGACCCGGCGCTTCCTGGAGTTCGCGGTCGAGGACGACGGCCCCGGCATCCCCGAGGACCAGCGCGAGACGGTGCTGCACCCGTTCACCCGGCTGGACGAGGCGCGCAACCAGAACGTCGCCTCCGGGGTCGGCCTCGGCCTGTCGATCGCCGAGGACATCGCCCGCAGCCACGGCGGCTCGCTGAAGCTCGACGAAAGCCCGCGGCTGGGCGGGCTGAGGGCGACGGTGTTGCTGCCGAGGTGAGCTTCCCAGCGCAGCGGTCTCGCGCTATGCTTTCGTAACAGCGGTGCCGGAGGGGGCATGGATTTATTCGAGAGCATTCTTCCCGAGAGCCTTGGCGGCAAGGCACTGCTGGTTGCCGTTCTGGCAACGGTCATCGCAAGCTTTATCTGGGCGGTTCTGTCTGGTGCCTGGCGGCGCGTTCTCAAGTTGTTCGGCGTTCGTGACAAACCGATCGAGGTCTTTTCCCGCCCCGACCCGGACGCAGTGGCCAAACGTGACTTCAACACCCTCCCGCACCCGACCACGCATTATCAGGGCGACGCGGCCCTGATCCGCCGCATCATGGCGACCCTCGAGGCCAGCCAGACCGCCTCCCTCGTCGGGCTCGCGGGCATGGGCGGCATCGGCAAGACCGAGGCGGCGGTGGTCACCGGCTGGGCGATGCTGGAGAAGGGGCGGTTCAAGGACGGCGCGCTGATGATCGACCTGCTGGGCTTTACCGAGGAGGGCGCGCCGCTGAGCCACGAGGATGCGCTGCGCCGGCTGATCGCCATGATCGGCGGCGATCCGGTCGGCCCGCGGCCGGATAAAATGCCCGAGGAGAAATTCGTCGCCGGGCTGTCCGATCATTGGAAAGGGCTGACCGCAGGCAAGGACCTGCTGGTGATCCTCGACAATGCGACCGATGCCCGGCATGTCGAGCCACTGATTCCCGCCGCGAATGGTCCGCGGGTGCTGATCACCAGCCGCAACGTGATTAACCTGCCGGGGCAGGCGGACAGCATCGAGATCGCCCGGCTGGAGGACGACCGGGCAGAGAGGCTGGTCCGGTCGCTGGCCCCCGACATGTCGGACCCGGAGGTCGCCCGGCTGGTCACGGTCTCGCTCGGCCTGCCGCTGTTGGTCGAGGCGCTGGCGGGGGTGATCGTCGAGAGCCCGGCGCGGCCCGCCGCCGACTGGCTGACGGATTTCGAGGCCGCGGGCGCGGATGCGGCGCTGCCGGAGATCGACCGGGTCAAGGCGCGGCTCGCGGTCTCGGTCGATGCGCTGGAGGCGGCGGACCAGGACCGCTATGCCGCGCTGTCGCTGTTCGCGGGCGGGTTCCATGCGAAATCCACCTATGCGCTCTGGGAACTGGAGGACGCGCCGGGGGCGCAGGCGCTGGGGCGGTTGCAGAGCCGCAGCCTGCTGATCCCGGTCGAGTCGGATTTCGCCGAGGCGCTCGGCCCGCGCTATCGGCTGCACGATTATCTGCAGGCGGTGGCGGCGGAGCGGTTCCGGGCGCTGGCGCAGCCGGTGCGCACCGGGTTCCGCCATCGCTGGGGGCAGGAGGCGCTGAAGCTGCTGGGGTCCGCCAACGAACTCTACAAATCCAAGGGTGGCGATCTGGTGGGGTTGCGGCTGTTCGAGCAGGAGCAGGGCACCATCGCCGCGGCGCAGGGCTGGGCGGCGGCGCGGGCGGGCGAGGACGATGTCGCCGCAGGGCTGGCGATGCGCTTTCCGAATCCCGGTATCCTCGGTCTGCGCTTGACACCGCGAAAGCAGATCGGTTGGCTCGAGGCCGGGCTACCCGCCGCGCGGCGGCTGAAGGACCGGCGGCTCGAGGCCACGATCCTCGGCAATCTCGGCCACCGCTTGCAGCATCTCGGCGATCTGGACGCGGCGGAGGCGCGGCACAAGCAGTCGCTGGCGATCAAGACGGAGCTCGGCAACAAGAAAGGGATGGCGCAGGACTACGGCAATCTCGGGATAGTCTACGGGATACAGGGAAAATATGAAGACGCGGAAGCTGCGTTCAAGGCCGGGCTTAAAATTCAGGAGGGAGAGGGAGATCGGGAAAGCGCAGCCAAGCAATATGGCAATCTGGGTAATATTTATCATCTGCAGGAGCGGTTCGACGAGGCCGAGGCGATGTATCTGAAATCCCTGGCGATCGAAAAGAAACTGGGGCGCAAGGAGGGGCAGGCAAGCGATTACGGCAATCTCGGCGGCCTGTATCAAAAGCAGGGAAAGCTGGATCAGGCCGGAGAGGCATATGCGAAAGCACTCGCCATCAACACGGAACTCGGCCGCCGCGACGGGATGGCGGCGAACAATTTCAACCTCGCCATCCTTCGCGCGCAGCAGGGGCGGTTGCCGGAGGCGCGGCAGCATGCCGAAACCGCCCGCGCGCTCTATGCCGAGATGGGGATGGATCATAAGGTCGCCGACGCCGACGCGCTCCTCGAACAAATCGACGCCGCGATGCGCGGCTAGTGCATCCGCGCGCCCGGCGGCGCCTCGTGGTCCGGGGCCAGCAGCACCACCCTCCCCTCGGCATCCGCCACGCCCAGCGTCAGCACCTCGGACATGAAGGGGCCGATCTGGCGGGGCGGGAAGTTGACCACGGCCATGACCTGGCGGCCGATGAGGTCTTCGAGCGGGTAAAGCTCGGTGATCTGGACCGAGGTCTTCTTGACCCCGATCTCCGGGCCGAAGTCGATCCACAGCTTGTAGGCGGGCTTGCGCGCCTGCGGGAACGGCTGGGCGTCGACCACCCGGCCGGCGCGGATGTCGACCTTCAGGAAATCGTCGAAGCTGATGGTGTCGGACATGGGCGCTCTCCCTCGCTCTTTACCGGGGGTCAGATACCCGTCCGGCAGCCCGAAAAGCAAGAGGGCCGCCTGCCGGGAGGAAGCAGGCGGCCCTCACAGGGAACGCTTACGCTGTTATAGACTCACTGTCCGATCGTTTCTTGGTCGTGGTCCGGTCGCCTCAGACGGCGGCCTTCGCGGCGGCCGTCTTGAACTCGGCGACGGCTTCCTCGGCGCGGACCTTGACGATCTCGAAGGCGCCGGTGTTGGCCTTCTGGGCCAGCTCGGCGAGCTCCTTGACGTCCGCCGCGGCCTTCTCGAAGGCGGCCTTCAGGGCGTCGACGCTCTGGGTCGCCTGGTCGGCGGTCAGGGGCTGGCCCTGGACCTGCGCCAGCTTGTCCTTGGTCTCGGCGACCGCGGCCTCGAACAGCGCGACCTGGCGCTTGTAGAGGTCCTGGTAGCCGG
>JACZTQ010000010.1 GCA_022573605.1 Pseudomonadota bacterium
CCAACATGTTCGGCTACATCAGCACGCTGCGCTCGATGTCGTCGGGCCGGGCGAATTTCACCATGCAGTTCGACCACTACGACCGGGTGCCGTCGAACATCTCGGAAGAAATCCAGGCGAAATACGCGTGACGGTGGGTGAAATCACCCACCCTACGGCGCAGCGGAATGAGTTAGAAGGAGGCCACCATGGCGAAGCAGAAATTCGAGCGCACCAAGCCGCATGTCAACGTCGGCACGATCGGTCATGTGGACCACGGCAAGACCACGCTGACGGCGGCGCTCACCCGGCAGTACGGCGAGTTCAGGTCGTATGACCAGATCGACGCCGCCCCGGAGGAGAAGGCGCGCGGCATCACCATCTCGACCGCCCACGTGGAGTACGAGACCAAGGCGCGCCATTACGCCCATGTCGATTGCCCGGGCCATGCCGACTACGTCAAGAACATGATCACCGGGGCGGCCCAGATGGACGGCGCGATCCTGGTGGTGAGCGCCGCCGACGGCCCGATGCCGCAGACCCGCGAGCATATCCTGCTGGCGCGCCAGGTCGGGGTGCCGGCCCTGGTGGTCTATCTCAACAAGGTCGATCAGGTCGATGACGAGGAGCTGATCGAGCTGGTCGAGATGGAACTGCGCGAGCTGTTGTCGCTCTACGATTACCCGGGCGACGACATCCCGATCGTCAAGGGCTCGGCGCTGGCCGCCCTGGAGCAGCGCGACGACGCGATCGGGGCCGACTCGCTGACCGAGCTGATGCAGGCCGTGGACGACTACATCCCGACCCCCGACCGGGCGATCGACCTGCCGTTCCTGATGCCGATCGAGGATGTCTTCTCGATCAGCGGGCGCGGCACGGTGGTGACCGGGCGGGTCGAGCGCGGGATTATCAACATCGGCGACCCGATCGAGATCGTCGGCATCCGCGAGACCCAGAAGACGGTCTGCACCGGGGTCGAGATGTTCCGCAAGCTGCTCGACCGGGGCGAGGCCGGCGACAACATCGGCGCGCTGCTGCGCGGCATCGGGCGCGATCAGGTCGAGCGCGGCCAGGTCCTGTGCAAGCCGGGCTCGGTGACGCCGCACACCAAGTTCGAGGCCGAGGCCTATATCCTGACCAAGGAGGAGGGCGGGCGGCACACGCCGTTCTTCGCCAACTACCGGCCGCAGTTCTTCTTCCGGACCACCGATGTGACCGGCATGGTGACGCTGCCCGAGGGCACCGAGATGGTGATGCCGGGGGACAACCTGAAGTTCGAGGTCGAGCTGATCCACCCGATCGCGATGGAGGAGACGCTGCGCTTCGCGATCCGCGAGGGCGGCCGCACGGTGGGCGCCGGGGTGGTGTCGAAAGTCATCGAGTGAACGCCAACCCTTTGCGCTGACGGATAAGTGTAGGGGCCGCCTTCGGGCGGCCCTTTGATATTCGGCCCCAAGCCCCAATATCATTGGCTGAAGGATCGACCGGAGGCCGGCATGTACCGAGCACTGATCTGCGGCGCGCTTGTTCTGGGGCTGGTGGCGGGTGGTTGCACCCAGCACGCCGGCGTCGGCACCGATACGGTCGGCCCCGGCTATGTCACCGGCGGTGGGGAGTGGAACTCGGGCGGCGGCATCACGGTTGTCGTGCGCGCCTTCGAGCGCGGCGGCGTGACCGTGGTCTGCGGCGCCTGGACCACCGACCGCCAGTCGGTGCTGAGCCTCAACATGAACCACGACGCCATGGAGACCGGCTCGGTCTATGCCGGCAACACCCGGCTGGTGATGAATCTCGCCTTCATGGCGCGGCTGCCCTACGCCGACAACATCTCCGGCGCGCAGGCCAATTGTGTCGCCAGCTCCGTGCCCTGGCGGGCCGAGTTTGCCGAGCAGGGGCCGCGCCTGCGCTTCCCGCGCCTGGCCTTCCCGGGTGGCGGCGGCGACGAGGACAGCGGCGGCGGCGGCAGCCCGCTGATCTTCCGCGAAACCGCCCGGCCCGATATCGTCCGCTGAGGCCGGATCGCCGATCACGAAAATTTCACCTCGCCCGCCGCGGATTTGACAGGCCGGGCCGCAAGCCACACTGTCCGGCCGCGATGGCGAGCGGCGGAAAATGAACAGGCAGATCGATTCAGCATTGGCGCGGACCCTGGCGGGACCGCTGGCGAAGTTCGCCGACCCGGACTGGACCGCCACCGGCGAGCCCCGGGCCAGGGTGGCGCTGCGGGCGCTGGAGACGCTGTGGTTCAATACCGGCACGCTGTGCAATATCGAGTGCCGGCATTGCTACATCCTGTCCAGCCCGACCAACGACGCGCTGGTCTACCTGACCTGCCCGGAGGTCGAGAGCTATCTCGACGAGATCGCGGCGCTCGGATTGGCGACCCGCGAGATCGGCTTCACCGGCGGCGAGCCGTTCATGAACCCCGAGATCATCGCCATGACCCAGGCGGCGCTGGAGCGCGGCTTCGAGGTGCTGATCCTGACCAACGCCATGCGCCCGATGATGCGCCCACGGCTGCGCAAGGGCCTGGCCGGGCTGGCGGCGCGCTTCGGCGGGCGGCTGGTGCTGCGGGTCTCGCTCGACCACTACACCGCGCGGCGCCACGATGCCGAGCGTGGGCCGGGCGGCTTCGAGACCACGCTGGAGGGCATGCGCTGGCTGCGCGATGCGGGGCTGCGCCTGGCGGTGGCGGGGCGCACGATCTGGGGCGAGGACGAGGCGGCGGCGCGGGCCGGCTACGGCGCGCTGTTCGCGGCCGAGGGCTTCGCCATCGACGCCATGAACCCGGTCCAATGCGTGCTGTTCCCGGAGATGGACGAGAGCGCGCAGGTGCCCGAGATCACCACCGCCTGCTGGGGCCTCCTTGGCAAGAGCCCGGACAGCGTGATGTGCGCCTCCGCCCGGATGGTGGTCAAGCGCCGCGGCGCGGCGCGCCCGGCGGTGCTGGCCTGCACCCTGCTGGCCCATGACCTCCGGTTCGAGCTCGGCGCGACCCTGGCCGAGACTAGCGGCGAGGTCGCCCTGAACCACCCCCATTGCGCCAAGTTCTGCGTGCTGGGCGGGGCGCGTTGCTCGGGGTAGGCCGTCTCATACCAAGGATCACAGGGTATGCGATCGGCGGCGAGGCAGGTGTTCAAAGGTGCACACATATCTAACCTATTGAAATATACCGGAAATCGATTTGGAGCGGATTTGGAGCGGATTTATGGTTTGGAAAATGTGAATCGGATCGGCGGCAATAGGCCGTAGTGTCCCGGACCGGAGATCCGGATCATCCCCGCCGCACGTCCCCGGCTCGAGGCCGGGGACGTGCGGGAACAACACGATCCGCGGTCGTTCCGATCCGGGACACCAGGGGCGGCGCGATGCGGATCGAGTGCTCGTGGGTGTCCTGGCACGGGATGCCGTGCACCCTCGGGGCGTGGCAGAAATTGCCGGGCGCACCTTGATGCGCCGTTCAGCAAGCGTTACCGATGCACCGCGCATCAGGATGCGCCCTCTGCCCGTGCGCGCCGTCGTTATCGACGGATTTCTGGAGAACATCGGACCTATGCGATCGCTGGCCGCCGGGGCGCACCTGGAGATCACTCACCGCTCCCGCGGGATCATGCCCGATTTGCCTGAACGGCGCGCGCTGGCCGGCGCCGCTCACCGGGCGCCCGCAATGCCCAAGGGGTGGCGCGGTGAGCGGCGCCAGGCCGGCGCGGGAAGATGAATTCGCTCATCGTCATCCTTCTGGCCTTCGCCTATGTCATCGTCGTCATCGTCGTGAACCGCGGCCGCAAGGTCACGGCGAGGGTTGTCGGCCTGCGCCGGCGGGCGGGGCTGCCGGATACGGCCGGCAACGAGATTTCGGTCTCGACCTGGAACCTCGGCTACGCCGGCCTCGGCAGTGCGTCCGATTTCATCAAGGACGGCGGCACCCGAATGTTCCCCCCCTCGCGCGATGCCGTGCGGGACAATCTGGCCGGCATTGTCGCGACCGCGTCCGGCCTGGATGTCGATGTGATGCTCTTTCAGGAGGTGGCCGGGGCCAGCCCGCTGAACTACTGGATCGCGCTCGATGCGGCGCTGGCCCGCCTCATGGGCGACCGGCAATACTGGTTCCGCCACGACGTGTCGACCTGGGGGGTGCCGCGCCCGCTGCGCCTCAAGCATGGCTCGGTCATTGCCTCGAAGGTATCGGCGCGACGGGCCGAGATCGCGCCGCTGCCGAAGGAATCAGGGCCGATGCTGGGGCTGGTGGTCCGGCTCTACGCGTTGCAGGTGGTGACCATCGCCGGCGCCGGTGGCGGCCCCGACTGGGTCATCGTCAACCTGCATCTCTCGGCCTTCGACGATGGCGCGCGCCTGCGCCGCGAACAGTTGCGAGCGGTGTTCGCGTTCGCCGAGGCCCGGTATCGCGAAGGCAGCCGGGTGATCCTGGGCGGCGACTGGAACCTGATCCTGATGCACAGCGATTTCGAGTCGAACACGCCCGACGAGTTCCTCTCCTGGATCCATGACCTGCCGCGCGACGCGGTGCCCGAGGGCTGGACCATCGCCGTCGATCCGGCGCGCCCGACGGTGCGCACGCTCTACAAACCCTACGTTCCGGGGGAAAATTTCACCAGCATCATCGATGGTTTCATCGTCTCGCCGAATGTCGAGGTGGTCGAGGTCGAGACCCGGGATACCGGGTTCAGGCACTCGAACCACGCGCCGGTCATCGCCCGGTTTCGGGGGCGTTGAGAGGGGTCGGGCGCACGCGACCACCATCGATGGCTGGGTGCATCAAGATGCGCCCATACTTGCTTGTTGCGCCTCTCTCATACCAGCGTGCGCCGATCCCAACCCACGTCATGCCCCGGCTTGACCGGGGCATCCAGTCTTTAACCGGTTGATCCAGAGACTGGATTGCCGGGTCAAGCCCGGTAATGACGAGGCTCTGCATGAGTCACGCTTCGCGCATCTTGGTATCACTGGTGGCCCCGGAACGTGGCGCGACGAGATGTATCCGGCCGCGGTTGACGGGAACACAACCATGATTCACTGTGCCTGGACTGTTGCAGGCCGTTGGATACCGTGGCGAGAGGGGAATTTCGATGACGATCAGGCATTACGAGCGCTCCTACGCGACCGCGCGCAGCGTTCTGGGGTTTCTCGAGGTCGTGGGCTGGATAACCGTTGTCATTGGCGCGCTCGCCGCGCTCATCGGATTCGGCACGGGTGGGTTACTTGGAGCAATGTACCGCGATCCCCCCTTCTCTGCGCGTCTTATCTCGGCAATACCGGGCGTGATTACAGTCGTTGGCGGGTTTTTTGCCGTTTGTTATGTGCAGGTTAGCCGAGCCCATGTCGATACCGCCGAGATGACGCGGGAAATGCTTCTGCTGGCCCGGAAAGAGAGTGGTGGTCCCGCCGGAGCTCATTCTCGAAAGAATAGTGTATCGAGGGGGTCCGCAGGCGAAAATATAGAAGAACAAGAAAGAAATGGTAAAAATGACAAGGCAATTGAATTAAATGAAAAGAATAGATCTAGTGGATATTATGGTTCATTTGTAACTTATCGTGACGCTCGAATCATAAGTTATATGGGTATATATGCTGCTGGAGGCAAGCTGGTCCAGACGATGGAGGAGGCAGAAAAATTTATTGATGATGAGCTCATGTAATAAAATTGAATGTAATTTTTTAATAAGCGAGCCGCAGGGTGGGCGCCAACCCACCACTCCTCGCGCAAACATCCTCCGGTAGGGGTGGGTTTCACCCACCCTACTTGGTCCGCTCGAAAACACGATTTTTAGATAATGTAGCGTTATCAACGTGTTGACCCCATGCCCACGCGTGGGCACCCCCCTTGCACACCCGTCTCCCTCACGCCAGCTCGGTCAGCACCTTGCCAAACCGCTCCAGCACCCAATCCACCTCGCTCCGCGTGATCACCAGCGGCGGGGCGATGCGGATCGAGTGCTCGTGGGTGTCCTTGCACAGGATGCCGCGCTGCTTGAGCGCCTGGCAGTAGCGCCGGGCGCCGCCGGCCTCCGGGTGCAACTCCACCGCCAGCATCAGGCCGCGGCCGCGGACCTCCTTGACCGCGTTGGAGCGGATCTGCTCCAGGCCGGCGATGAAATAGGCGCCCTGCTCGGCGGCGTTCTCGACCATGCCCTCCTCGACCAGCACCTTCAGCGCCATCCGCGCCACGGCGCAGGCCAGCGGGTTGCCGCCGAAGGTCGAGCCGTGCTGGCCGGGCTTCAAGACCCCCAGCACCTCGGTGTTCGAGAGCACCGCCGAGACCGGGTAGAAGCCGCCGGACAGCGCCTTGCCGACCAGGGTCACGTCGGCCTCGATGCCCTCGTGCTCCTCGGCCAGCATCTTGCCGGTGCGGCCCAGCCCGGTCTGGATCTCGTCCAGGATCAGGGTCACGTTGTGCTCGGTGCAGAGCGCGCGCACCCGCTTGAAATAGCCCTCGGGCGGGATGATCACCCCGGCCTCGCCCTGGATCGGCTCAACGAGGAAACCGACCGTGTTCGGGCTCAGGGCCGCCTCGAAGGCGGCGATGTCGCCGAACTTGACCACCCGGAAGCCGGGCGCGAAGGGGCCGAAGCCGCCGCGCGCCACCGGGTCGGTCGAGAAGCCGACGATGCCCAGGGTGCGGCCGTGGAAGTTGTTCGAGGCGACGATGATCTCGGCCTCGCCGTCGGGCACGCCCTTGACCTCGTAGCCCCATTTGCGCACCGCCTTGACGGCGCTCTCCACCGCCTCGGCGCCGGAGTTCATCGGCAGCACCTTGTGGCTGCCGGTGAGGTGCGCGATCTCCTCGTAGAACAGCGCCAGCTGGTCGTTGCGGAAGGCGCGCGAGGTCAGGGTCAGCTTTTTCGCCTGCTCGACCATCGCCTCCATGATGCGCGGGTGGCAGTGGCCCTGGTTGACGGCGGAGTAGGCCGAGAGGCAGTCGAGGTAGCGGTTGCCGTCGATATCCCAGAGCCAGACGCCCTCGCCGCGGCTGAGCATGACGTCGATCGGCTGGTAGTTGTGGGCGCCCAGACTCATCTCGGTCTGGATCAGGTCCCGTGCGATCGGGCTCATGCGGGGTCTCCTTCTGTCTGGCCGCCTCCCGCCCCGGCCTCCCCGCCCAACCACCCAAGTCTCGGGGACCATTGGTGGTTGGGCGGGGAGGCCGGGGCGGGAGGCGGCGCGCGCCGCCGTTCGTATGGTGCGCCTATCTTTCCATGATGGTGCGGCCGAACAGGCTCGCCACCAGGTCGACCATCAGCCGGGCGGACTTGCCGGCATGGTCCATGAATGGGTTCAGCTCGACCAGGTCGAGCGAGGTGACCAGGGCGCTGTCGGCCAGCATCTCCATCACCAGATGCGCCTCGCGGAAGGTCGCGCCGCCGGGTACCGTGGTGCCGACCGCGGGAGCGGCGTCCGGGTCGAGGAAATCGACGTCGAGGCTGACATGGAGCATGGCGCCGGCCTCGGCCGCGCGCCCGATGATCCCGGCCATCAGGCGCGCCGTGCCCTGTTCGTCGATCTGGCGCATGTCGATGACGTTGAGGCCGCGGGCGCGCAGGTCGCGGCGCTCCACGGCATCGACCGAGCGGATACCGAACATGTGGAAGGCTTGCGGCGGCAGGACGGCGCGCTCGAGGCCGTCGAACAGGAAGTCGAGCCCCGGCGCCCCGGTCAGCGCCGCCACCGGCATGCCGTGGATGTTGCCCGAGGGCGAGGTCGCCGGGGTGTTGAAATCGGCGTGGGCATCGAGCCAGAGGGCGAACAGCGGGCGCCCGGCGGCCTGCGCCCGGCGCGCCATGGCGTTGATCGAGCCGGCCGAGAGCGAGTGGTCGCCGCCCATGAAGATCGGGGTCCGGTCGCCGGTTGCGGCGCCGGCGGCGTCGATGGCGCGGGTCCAGGCGGCGACCTCGGCGGCGTTGCGGGCGTTGCCGGTCACCCTGACCGGAGTGGCCTCGCCGGGGACGATGTTGCCCCGGTCGGCGACGGTGTGGCCGAGCCCGGCCAGGGTCTCGGCCAGCCCGGCGGTGCGGTAGGCGTCCGGCCCCATGACGCAGCCGCGCCGCCCGGCGCCGGCCTCGAGCGGGATGCCGATCAGGTCGATGTCGCGTCGTGCGGTCATGGCGGGGGTCCTTGTGCTGTCCGATGTTCAATGTCGCGGATTCGGGCACTGACAGATAGGTGGGAAATTGACCGGTAGGGTGCGCATTTTGCGCACCGTTCAAGCGGATCGGCGGGGAATGGTGCGCAGGATGCGCACCCTACGCATGCCGGGACGTGGTGGCGGAATTGGCGGTCGCCAGCCTGCCCGCCTTCGACCAGACCCTCAGGCGGATACGGGAGGTGGAGGGGATCACGGTGACCGAGACGAGTATTTTGCTGGCGTCAAGGAAGGGGGCGGGGGTGGGGTAGGGCCGCGTTCTCACGATGTCCCGGCCCCCGAGCCGGAACCTCGACCCGCTGTGCTCTACGGTGCGAGGCCCCGGCTCGAGGCCGGGGCATTGTTTCCCTGGAGCACCGGAGTCTCGTAGGGTGGGTCGTTTCGACCCACCGTGGGTGGTGGGAACAAGCGATGGCGGGTTCGGAGAACCCACCCTACGGCCCCCCTCACGCCGCCACCGCCATCCGGCCATAGGCGCCCCGCACCATTTCCTCCAGCGCATCGACCAAGGCGCCCTTGGCGCTCGCCGCGCGGTACATGTTGATCCGGGTCGAGGGCAGGTCGGGCAGGGCGCCACCGTGGGCGATCGGCTCCAGATGCGGGCTGATGGCGCATTCCAGCATGGCGTGGATCGCCAGATCGGCCGAGACCGAGGCCTCGACGGTGCGGGTCGAGTTGGTATCGACCGCCATCTCCCAGGCGATGCCGGCCTCGTCGAGCGCGCGTTGCGCCCAAGGGCGGAACAGGCAGGCGTGCTCGAAGGCGAGGCGCAGCGGCCGGGCCCGGAACGCGGTGCCGCCGGGCGCGCCGGCCCAGACCAGACGCTGGGTGCTGATGGTCTCGCCCGGTGCGCCGCATTCCTCCTCGGTGGTCAGGATCAGGTCGAGGTCGCCGCTCTCGATCATCGCTTTCAGCTTGCGGGTGTTGGAGGAGAACAGGTTGACCCGCACCCTCGGGTATTCGCGGTCGAAGCGTTGCAGGACGTGGGGGATGTTGGGAAACACGATGTCGGCCGGCACGCCGAATTTGATCTCGCCCTCGAAGGCGTCGCCGGTCATCCGCGCCATCACCTCGTCGTTCAGCGCCAGCATGCGGCGGCCGTAGCTGAGCAGTTGCTCGCCCTGGTTGGTCAGGGCCACGCCCCGGCCCGAGCGGTCGAGCAGCGGCTGGTCGAGCGACACCTCGAGCCTTTTCAACTGCATCGAGACCGCCGACTGGGTCAGGTGGAGCTGGTGGGCGGCCTTGGTCACGCCGCCGGTCTCGGCGACGGTGACGAAACTGCGCAGCGCGGTCAGGTCGAGGTTGCGGGGCATATTGCATCACTCCCTGTGATGTGATGGGTCAAAAACATTCATTTCACTTATGTATAGCAGCATCCCATATATATCAACAGAAATGATCGAAACGACCTGATACATCAGAAAACCGAATGGAGACCGCCATGACCACGTTCACCTCGATCCTGTCCGGACCCGCCTTGCGCCTGCCGCGGGTGAGCTTTCCGCTGGTCCGGTGGCTCCGCGTCTCCAGTGAGCGCCGGTCGCTGGCGGGTCTGGACGCACGGCAGCTTCGCGACATCGGCATCGACGCCGCGACCGCGGCGGCGGAAGCCTCGCGCCCGTTCTGGGACCTGCCGGAGGGCCGCTAGGAGTTGCTTCCCCCGATCAGCGAATAAGCGGCGAGTTCCTGGTAGAGCGGGCCGTTGCGCCCCAGCGTCGAGCGCATCAGCAGGAACGCGCCGGCCTCGAACGGCCCGGCGGTCAGCCCCATGCGCCGGGCGGCGAAATCCCGCATCGCGAGCGCCTCGTCCTGGTTCAGACCGGCATTGAACCGCGCCAGGGTGACATGCGGGGTGTAGCGCTCGCGGGGCAGGCGCAGCCCGGCGTCGCGCGCCGCTTGCAGCACCTTCCCGCGCAGCCGGCTGAGCGCCGGTTCCGGCTGCACCCGGGCATAGAACGCCCGGGGGCGCCTGGCCCCGAACAGGCCGGTCCCCGACAGGGTCAGCGCGAAGCCCGGCGCGCGGATTTCGTCCAGCGCCAGGTGCAGGTCCTCGATCACCGGCTCCGGGTGCTGGCCGAGAAAGGCGATGGTCAGGTGCAGGTTCTCCGGCGCCACCGGCCGGCCCGAGGGCAGGCCGGCCTGGGCCGCCGTGAGCGGCCGCACCACGCTGTCGGGCAGGGCGATGGCGGCGAAGGCGCGGATCATCGCTCGAACCCGGGCTCGAACCCGGCGCTGCGGGCGAGGCCGTTTGTCACGGAGATGGCGAGCCGGGTGGAGATCATGACTCAGGCGCTGATCGGGTTGAGGGACACCGGCCCGACCTTGCCAAGCCAGGCCGGCGATGTCGAGATCCCGCGTGCCGCCGGCCTGATTGTGTGGGCCGGCGAGCGCCGCCGGGCGATTGGCGGGTAATCGGCCGGATTCTCTTGAAAACCGGGTCCGTTTCACCGATATTCCCATCTGAGTGGGCGCCATTCCGGCGCCTGCGGGCAAATGCAACCGTCAATAGCTGACCAGAGGGCAACACATGGCGAACCCGAGTTACACGCGTACCCGAACCATCTCCCGCACCGCGGAGATCGATGCCGGCCTGCGCGCCCATATGAACACGGTCTACGCGCTGATGGCGGGCGCGATGATCATCACCGGCCTGGTGGCCTATGTGGTGGGCATGGATGCCAAGGCGGTTTTCGTGACCGGCCAGGAGCCGACGCTGCTGAGCAAGGGCTTGCTGCAGACCATGTTCTCGTCGCCGATGATCTATCTGATCATGTTCTCGCCGCTGGCGATCGTGTTCGGCCTCAGCGCGATGATCAACCGCATCAGCGCGGCTACGGCCCAGATGGTGTTCTGGGGTTTCGCGGCGCTGATCGGGCTGTCGATCAGCTCGATCTTCGTGCGCTATACCGGGTTCTCGATCGCCCAGACCTTCCTGGTCACGGCGGTCGCCTTCGGCGGGCTCAGCCTCTACGGCTACACCACCAAGAAGGATATTTCGGGTTGGGGTGCCTTCCTGATCATGGGCGTGATCGGCCTGATCGTCGCCTCGATCGTGAACATCTGGCTGCAAAGCCCGGCGATGATGTTCGCGATCTCGGTGATCGGCGTGCTGATCTTCGCCGGCCTGACCGCCTACGACACCCAGAAGATCAAGAACGAGTACCTGGTCATGCGGACCACGGCGGGCGGCGAGGCCTGGCTGGCGAAGGGCGCCGTGATGGGGGCCCTGAGACTGTACCTCGACTTCCTGAACATGTTCATGTTCCTGCTGCACCTGATGGGCAATCGCCAGTGAGGCAGCCCGGCCAGGGTTGAAACCACAAAAGGGCCGGGGGTTCTCCCCGGCCCTTTTGCTTTGTGGCATCTGGATGCGCCGCAACGAAAAAGGGCAGCGTCGCCGCCGCCCTGATATCCCTCGCGTGTCTCCCGAAGGCTTACTTGATCTTGCCTTCCTTGAACTCGACGTGCTTGCGCACCACGGGGTCGTATTTGCGCATCGTCATCTTCTCGGTCATGGTGCGCGAGTTCTTCCTGGTGACATAGAAGTAGCCCGTGCCCGCGGTCGAGTTGAGGCGGATTTTCACCGTGGTCGGTTTCGCCATTGGTCTGGTCTCCCGAGGGGCTCCGGCCCCGCATGCAGGCGCGCCCGTGCCGTCGCCGGGGCGCAGATATCCGAGGACCCGTTACCTACGCATCTGCCGCGCCCTGTCAAGGGGGATCGCGGGTTCTTGCGCCTGTCCCAAAATCCGCTTCGCGTCTTTTGGGTGGCGGAGCCGGAAATCCGCGTATGCGGATTTCGTCACGGGCAAAAACAAGCGGAGCCGGAAATCCGCCGAGCGGATTTCGTCACGGGCAAAGCTTCGGCAACTCGTAGGGCGGGGTTCACGCCGCCATTCCTTCCCGGCAAAATCCGTGGCGGGGTGAACCCCGCCCTACGCCCGGATCATCCGCGCCAGCGTCAGCGCCAGATAGGCCAGCGCCAGCGCCGCCGCGGCCAGCAACAGCCCGTCCGGCGCGATCGCGTCCATCGCCAAGCCGAACAGCACCGGCGAGACCAGCGCGCCGATGCCGTAGCCGAGGATGATGGCCGCATTCGCCACCGCCAGCCGGGCGCCCCGGTAGCGGGCCCCCATCTCGGTCAGCGCGACCGAATAGAGCCCGACCGAGAACGCGCCCCAGAACGCCACCGCGGCCAGCATCAGCGGGTAGGACGGCCCGGCCGCCAGCATCGCCAGCGGAGCAATCGCCGAGCCGGCCGCCGCCAGCGCCAGGATCCAGCGGTGGTCGAAGCGGTCGGTGGCCCAGCCGAGCGGCAATTGCAGGATCATCGCGCCGAAGGCGAAGACCGACAGCAGGATGGCGGCGTCGGCCTCGGCCAGCCCGCTGCGCACCCCCCAGACCGCGATCAGCGCCATGGCGCCGAACTCGATGGCGCCGAACAGCACCACCGCGAACACCACGCCGGGGTCGGTCACGAACACGCGCAGGGCGGCCAGCGGCGGCGGCGCGTCCTCGTCGCCGATATCCGGGGCCGAGCGCAGGCCCCAGAGGATCGGCGCCAGGCCGATGATCACCACCAGGGCGGCGACGGCGAAGGGCAGCAAGCCCTCCAGCCCGGTCAGGCCGAGGATCAGCGGCCCGAGCGCAAAACCGCCGGAGACGCAGAGCGCATAGACCGCGATGACGCGCCCCCGGCCGATCGCCGGCGCGGCGGCGACGATCCAGTATTCCGAGGCGAAGAACAGCACCGTCCCGGCAAAGCCGAAGGCCAGCCGCAGCCCGGTCCAGTACCAGAACCCGTGGTAGAGCGGGATCGCCAGCATGGTCGCCGCCAGCGCCAGCGCCGAGCCGATCAGCAGCGGGCCGATGCCGATCCGGCGCAGCATCATCGGCATCAGCGGCGCGCCCGCGACCATGGTGATGGCGGCGGCCGCGGTGTTCAGTCCGATCATCGCGCCGCTGGCGCCGGTGCGCTCGAGCATCAGGCCGAACAGCGGGTAGCTCATCGACATCGAGACGCCGAACAGGGTGATCGCGGCGATCGGGGCGACCTGGGGGCGAAGCGCGGCGAGACCGGCCCGGACCGACATCGGCGCCCCCCTCAGAGCGCGTCGATGAAGGACTTGCCTTCGGCGTGGTGGACGAAGGGGGCGGGGCGGCCGGTATCGACCGGGCCGCCGCCCGGACCCCCGTCATCGGCGGCGAGACGGGCCTCGACCTCGGCCAGCACCACCTCGGTGATGAAGGGCAGGTCGAGCTTGCGCGCCTCGGCCAGGGTCAGCCAGTCGAGGTAGCTCAGCTCGCCGCCGGCGCGGGAGAAATCGTCGAGCGATCCGGCGATGCGGGCGGCGTCGACCAGGAAGAAGCGCGCATCGAAGCGGCGCGGCCGCCCGGGCGGCGTGATGGCGCGGAAGATGAACTCCAGCCCGTCGGCGGCCGGAAAGTGGCCGGCGTCGAAAAAGGACTGCCAGTCGGGGGCCGGGTTGTGGGGCCTTGTCCCGGAGGCCTGCGCGAGGGCCAGCCCGGTCTCCTCCCACAGCTCGCGGATCGCCGCCATGGCCAGCGCCTCGGCCAGTTTCGGGTCCGAATCCGGACCGACCCGCAGGCGCAGGCGCCGGGCGGTCGGCACCGGCAGCGGGGTTGCCGCCGGGATGTCGCGGTCGTCGCGGTCGACGGCGCCGCCGGGGAAGACGAACTTCGACGGCATGAACGCCGCGCCGCGCCCGCGCTGGCCCATCAGCACGCGCGCAACCTCCCGGTCGCGGCGGACCAGGATCACCGACGCGGCATCGCGGAGCGCATCTTTCGGGGCTTGGCTGTCGGGCATCTCTGATCCGGCGGGGGAGGGACCGGCGGACTATGGGGCGGGACGCCCGGGCTGTCCAGCGCGGAGTCAGGAGTCGTTCGCCGGCCCTTGACCACCGAACCCGTGCAGGCGCTTGGTCCATTGCAGGGCCACGGTCATGCCCTTGACCCGCGGCAACAGCCACATGGTCAGCCCCAGGGTCAGCGCCGGCCAGGTCGCCCAATGCACCCAGAGCGGCGGCCGGATGTTGATCTCGACGGTCAGCAGGCCGGCGAGCAGCACATGGCCGACGAACAGAATCGTCGCCCAGGCGGGCATGTCGTCGGCGCGGTGGTGATGCAACTCCTCGCCGCAGGAGGCGCAGCTTCGCCGGATCTTCAGATACCCGGCCATCATCGGACCGCCGCCGCAGTTCGGACAGCGCCGCCGCCAGCCGCGCAGCAGCGCCGGCAGCAGCGCGCGCGCGCCGTTGCCGGTGGCGTCGGCGTTATCGGTCGAGCCGGCCACATCGAGACTCGGATTCTGCTCCATTGTGCCAGGGTAAGCTTGCGCGGCGCCGAGTGCACCTGCGAAATCGGTCTTGCGGCACGATGACGCGAAAAGCGTCGAAACACGCCGGCAGGGCGGCGATATCAGAGTTCGACGCGACGGAATTCAGACCCGGCTGCGTTTCTTGAATGAGGATGGATGAAAAACCGGGGCGACCCGGCCGAAAATGGAGCCCCAACCGGAAAACGAGGACCGAAATGAAACAATTTGCCGGATTTGCCTTGATCGCCGCCGCCACCCTTGCCGCCACCCTCGCCGTCGGTGCGCCGCCGGCGCTGGCCGAAGGCGCCGGTGGGCATGGCGCGCGGATGATGCAGCGCCTCGACCTGAACCGCGATGGCGCGATCACGGTGGGCGAGGCCGCCGCGGTGCGGGCGGTGCGGTTCCTGCGCCTCGATGGCGACGGCGACGGCGCGATCACCGAGGCCGAGATGCTGGCGGCGGCGCAGGCGCGGATTGCCCGGCGGATCGCCAAAAGGTTTGCCATGATGGACCGGAACGGCGATGGTCGGATCGAGCGCTCCGAGTTCGACGAACACGGCACGGCGCGATTCGCGGCGCTGGACACCGACGGCGACGACCGGGTCTCGCGCGACGAAATCGCCGCTCGGCGGCATGAACGGCGGCATGGCTGGCACGATGACTTGCTCCCGGACGGCTGAGGCCCGGACGGCCGGGAAACGGAGCGCAGGGGAGGAGCAAGGCAGGATAGATGCCGGCCATGCTGGACACCCACGGCACCGACGACGACGCCTTGCTCCTGGCCCGGTTTGCGGCGGGCGACCAGGGCGCGGCGCGGATTCTGACCGACCAGTTGCTGCCGCGGGTGTTGCGCCAGGCCTGGCGCATCCTCGGCGACGAGGCGGAGGCGGAGGACGTGGCGCAGGAGGCGATGCTGAAACTGTGGCGCCAGGCCGGCGACTGGCGGGCCGGCGAGGCGCGGATCTCGACCTGGCTCTACCGGGTGACCCGCAACCTGTGCATCGACCGCATCCGCAAGCGCCGCCCGATGGCGCCGCTCGAGGACGTGGCGGAGCCGCCCGACCCGGCGCCGAGCGTGCTGGAGAGGCTGGCGAATTCCGAGGAAAGCCGGGTGTTGGCCCGGGCCATCCTCGCCCTGCCGGAGCGCCAGCGCAAGGCGCTGGTACTGCGCCATTTCGAGGGTATGTCGAACCCCGGGATCGGCGCCCGGCTGGACTGTTCGGTGGAGGCGGTGGAGAGCCTGCTGGCCCGGGCGCGGCGCCAGTTGGCAGCCGATATGAGCGATGGACATGAGCACGCAGAGAGAGGTGTTTGGCGATGACTGACAAGGCTCCTTTCGATCTCGACGCCGCGCTGGCGGCGCTGGCGATCGACGAGCGGGCGGCACGGCCCGCGGTCTCCGA
This sequence comes from Pseudomonadota bacterium, assembly GCA_022573605.1. Classification (GTDB taxonomy): domain Bacteria; phylum Pseudomonadota; class Alphaproteobacteria; order Rhodobacterales; family Rhodobacteraceae; genus Thermohalobaculum. Next base: position 15,878 of record JACZTQ010000010.1, read on the forward strand.
GAGCCTGCAGGCGCGGGTGCTCGGCGACGCCGCCGGGATCGCGGCCGAGCGCGCCGGCGCGATGGTGTCGCCAGCGCGGGTCCCGGCGCGGTCCGGCGGATTCCGCCTGTTCGGACTGTTCGACGCCTGGTCGGGCGCCGCGGTCGCGGCGGTCGCGCTGTGCCTGGCGATCGGCCTTGGGGTGGGCTACCGGGCCGGGCCGGAGGTGATGGCGCAGGCCGGGCTGGGCGTGGCGACAATTGCCGTCGCGGCCGAGGAGCGCGGTGGGCTCTTCGTGTCGGAGGATGTGTTGTGAGGAGCGGTGTTCGATGAGCGAGATGGGGGGAACCCCCGGTTGGCGCCAGGCGCCGGGCTGGATGAAGCTGCTGTTGATCGTTTCTCTGTCGGTGAATGTCGCGATTGGGGGGTTGATCGGCGGCAACGCCATCCGGCAGTGGCAGCATGGGATCGCCAGCGGAAAATGGCAGAACGAACCGGGCCTCGACCGGCGCCAGACGCGCATCCTGCGGATGGTGCCGGACGCACGGCGCGAGGAGGCGCGGACGATCCTGCTGGCGCGGCAGGACGAGGTTGCTGCGGCGCGCGAGACCATGCGCGCGGCCCAGCAGGCCCTGGTCGAGGCGATCCGGCAGGATCCGCTGGATCCCGACCGGCTGGCCGCCGCGTTGGCCGAACGGAGGGCGGCCAGCGGTCGGATGTGGGGCATCGGCTACGAGCAGATGGCCGAGATCGTGCTCCGGCTCGACGCCGCCGAGCGGGCGGAACTGGCCAAGCGGCTGGAGGAGCGAACCCGGCGCTGGATGGAGCGGCAGGAGCGCAAGGGGCGCTAGCGCCCCGGATCACAAGTTGCCGCCATCACCGGATATCGTGAATACCCGCCGCACTTCCCCGGCCTCGAGCCGGGGTCTCGACCCGCAAGGCGCAACGGCGCGAGACCCCGGCTCGAAGGCCGGGGAAGTGCGCGGATAATATGATCCGTGGTCTTGCCGGTCCCGGGCTTCAGGCCGCCGCGGCCAGGGTGACCATGTTGCGGCCGCTGTTTTTCGAGGCGTAGAGCGCCGCGTCGGCCCGGTTGATCAGGGTGCTGCCGGCCTCGCCCGGCCGGTGGAACGCGAGCCCGATCGAGACCGTCACCGAAAGCGGCGCCGGGGTGTCTTTCAGCCTGAACCCGGTTTCCTCGACGGCGGCGCGGACCCGCTCGGCGACCCGCTCGGCGTTCTCCGCCAGGATGTCGGGCATCACCACCAGGAATTCCTCGCCGCCGACCCGCGAGACCAGGTCGATGCCGCGCACGTTCTCGCTCAGGCGCCGGGCGAATTCGCGCAGCACCTCGTCGCCGGCCCCGTGGCCGTGGCTGTCGTTGATCGATTTGAAGCGGTCGAGGTCGAGCGCCATCGCCGCCAGGCCCTGGCCGCCGGGCTGGTGCCGGGCGATCAGCGATTCCAGGTGGTTGTTGGTGTAGCGGCGGTTGTAGAGCCCGGTCAGCGGGTCGGTCACCGCCATCACCAGGGTATCGTGCATCGAACTGCGCAAGCGGTCGGAGTAGTGCTTGCGCCGGAGCTGGACCTTCAGCCGGGCGGTCAGCTCGGCAAAATCGGGCGGGTAGGTCAGATAATCGGCGACCCCCATCTCCATCGCCAGATGCGCCTTGCTGAGATCGCCGGGCGGGAACACCATCATCACCGAGGTCTGCCGGGTCTCGGGCCGGGCGCGCAGCAGCGAGGCGATGCGCATGGGCTCGCCGTCGGACAGGTTGGGGCCGATCACGCAGGCGTCGTAGCGGTTCGAGGCCAGCAGCGCGCGGGCCGCCGCCTCGCCCTCGGCGGTCTCGATGGCGCAGCCCAGGCGGTTGCGGATATCGGCCACGGTTCCGGCCATCAGGTCGCTGCTGTCGCAGACCAGCAGCACCGAGGAATCGGCGAAATTCAGCCCGGCATCGATACTGGTCAGGCCCTCGAGCCCCAGTTCGCGCGAGGTCTCGTGGCGCAGCCGAAGCTCGTCGATCATCTGCTTCATCCGGATCAGGCTGGAGACCCGGGTGAACAGCGCCATGTCCGGATAGGGTTTCGAGAGGAAATCGTCGGCCCCGGCGTCGAGCCCGCGCAGCCGGTCGGCCTGCTGGTCGAGCGCGGTCAGCATCACCACCGGAATGTGCATTGTGGTGCGGCCCGACTTCAGCCGGCGGCAGGTCTCGAAGCCGTCGATCCCGGGCATCAGCACGTCGAGCAGGATCAGATCGGGCTGTTCGCGTTCGGCCAGTTCGATCGCCTGCTCGCCCGATTCGGCCTCGATGACGTCGTAATAGCTTGCCGTGAGTTTCGCCCGGGCAATCAGCCGGTTGGCTGCAACATCATCGACGACGAGAATTCTGCCGGGCATCGGGTCTGAACCTCACTCGGCAACGGTTGCTTGGACAATTGCCGAAAAAGCGGTTGCGTTTCTCCCCGATCTGACGCGAAAAGCGTTAACACTTTCTTTCCAATACCGCCGCAGGGTGCCCGAATTGTTAACGCTGGAAGTTTTGATGGAGGAGGCATGATACCGGAGCCGATGGCCCAGCCCCAGGCCGAGGCGCTGGCGCTGCGGGCATTGGTCTGGATGGCGGGCGACGCGGACCTTGTCGGCCGGTTCCTGGCCATGACCGGCGCCGGGCCGGCCGATTTGCGCGCTCGTGCGGCGGAGCCCGAATTTCTCGGCTTCGTGCTGGATTTCCTGCTGACGGAAGAGGCGGCGCTGGTCGCCTTCGCGGCGGCCGAGCGAATCCCGCCCGAGGCGCCGATGCGCGCCCGCGCCGCGCTGCCCGGCGGCGCGTTGCCGCACTGGACCTGAGCATGACCCCGCCCATGTCCATGGAGGAGATCGAAGCGAGCCTCGACCCGGAGGTGCTGGCCCAGCTCCGCGCCGTGGCGATCGTGCCGGGGCGGCCGCTGCTGGCGGTCGATGCCGACGAGGTGCTGGTCTATCTGGCCGAGCATCTGGCGCGCTACCTGGCGACCATCGGCTTCGATATGCGCCTCACCCAGTATCAGCTCGAGGGCTCGATCTTCCCGGCGGGGTCCGAGGTGCCGGTGCCGTTCGACGATTGCCTGCGCCTGATCGACCGGTTCTTCGACGACGAGACCCTGAACCAGGTTGCCCTGCCCGGTGCCGCGGCGGCGCTGGCGCGGCTCTCGGCGCGGGCCCAGGTGGTGGTGCTGACCAACGTGCCCCGCCATGCAAGCGACCTGCGCCGCCGCAACCTGGCGGCGCTGGGGATGGACTATCCGATGGTCGAGAACGCCGGCGGCAAGGGCCGGGCGCTGCGTTGGATGGCGGCTCGCGCGGCGGCGCCGGCGGCCTTCATCGACGATTCGCTGAGGCAGCACGAGAGCGCCGCGCGGCGCGCGCCCGAGGTCACCCGGATCCATTTCGTCGGCGCCGGCCACCTGCGCCGCATCCTGCCGGAAAGCCCGGCGGCGCATCACCGGGTGGAGGGCTGGGAGGAGTGCGAGGCGGTGCTGCGGGAATGCTTAACGTGATTTCTGGGCTTCCATGTAGGAACGCAGGACGGTGTTGATCCGGGTCTGATAGCCCCGGCCCGCCGCCTTGAAGAAATCCAGCACGTCCTGATCCAGCCGGATCGAGACTGCTTTCTTCGGGTGTCGAATGACCATCACCGCCTTGTCCCAGTCGAAATTGGCGCCATCCGACTCCGGGTCGTCCGCGATGGCGCGCTCCAACTCCTCGTCGGTCATCGAGCGCAGGCGGTCCCAATCGGTGTGACCCTTGAGCTTACGGGCCTCCTCCAGGGTAACGCGCGTGATATTCCGACCGCTCATATCGTCTCGCCCTTCGTGCTGTGATGACCCGGCATACCTTTTCGCGGGTCGTATAGATGACCGCTATTTCCGTCTGGTCCAGTATGCCGATTGCAATCCATCGTTCCTCGTCCTCGGATTGGCGTGACGGATACACGATCGTGTTTCCGTTAAAAATTTCGATCGCTTTCCGAAAGTCGATCCCGTGCTTTTGGAGCACGGTCAGACGCTTCGGTTAATCCCACTCGAACGCCGAGAATTCCGAATGCATGGATAGGCTCCTCTTTTAGCCTCACATGCAGAGCCGGGTTTCTCCGCCAATACGCCGATGCGAGTATATATATTTCGTATATACATTGTCAACCCCGCTTGCCGACTCGCCCGCGTCCCGCGATAGTCGCCTCATGTCGCTCCCGCCCGGATTCCTCGACGAGTTGCGCAACCGGCTGTCGCTCTCCGATGTCGTCGGGCGCAAGGTGCTGTGGGACAAGCGCAAGTCGAACGCCGCCAAGGGGGATTTCTGGGCGCCGTGCCCGTTCCACCAGGAAAAGACGCCCAGCTTCCACGTCGATGACCGCAAGGGGTTCTATTACTGCTTCGGCTGCCAGGCGAAGGGCGATGCCATCACCTTCGTCAAGGAGGTAGAGAACGTCTCGTTCATCGAGGCGGTGGAGATCCTCGCCCGCGATGCCGGCATCCCGATGCCGGAGCGGCGCCACGATCCGGAGGCGGCCGAGCGCAAGGACTGGCTGACCCGGCTGGCCGAGGTGATGGAGCAGGCGGTGCGGCTCTATGGCTTGGCGTTGCGTTCGGCGGCGGGGCAGGGGGCGCGGGACTACGTCGCCCGGCGCGGGCTGACGGAGGCGGCGCTGAAGCGCTTCGAGATCGGCTACGCACCCGATGCGCGCCACCACCAGACCGAGTTTTTCAAGGACAAGGGGGTGCTGGACGAGGCCGTCGCCGCCGGGCTGCTGATCCGGCCCGACGACGGCGGCGCCCCCTATGACCGGTTTCGCGGCCGCCTGATGTTCCCGATCCGCGATCCGCGCGGGCGCTGCATCGCCTTCGGCGGGCGGGCGCTGGAGGCGGGCGCCAAGGCGAAATACCTGAACTCGCCGGAGACCGAGCTGTTCCACAAGGGCCGCATCCTGTTCAACCATGCGCCTGCGCGCGAGGCGACTTTATGAGGCTATCGATTCGTAAGTGCGGATGTGCGGCGAGTACGCGATATTGGGCTAGAAACGCGGGTGCGTCGCAAAAACGAAGAAGGGCGTGCGTGGTAGCGGTGGATGCGATTGACCCTTCCGGAGCAGAGAACAGTGAATAAAAGACGGTATAGTGCGGTTTTCAGTGGCGCCCGCCCTGGTGGAGCCTGCCAACCTGGCTGCTGACCGCTGCCGATAGCGTCTGGGGGATGCCCCTGGAGGGCGACGTCGACACTTCGTTCAGAGCTGTTGTCCATGACGGTGAGCTGTACGATACACTGATCGTGGGTATCACTATCTTGCCCGTCAATGATGCTCCGGTCATCACTTCGGCTGCCGTTGCCAGCGCTGTCAGGAATAACTATTTTCTCTATCTTGCCACCGCCACCGATGCCGAGGATAGCACGCTTGTCTGGACATTCGATCAGCGGCCGGGCTGGTTGGCTTCGACTGCTGACAGCATTTTTGGGACACCCCTGGCAGCAGACGCCGACACCACCTTCCGCGTTATCGCCTTCGATGGTGATCTGTCCGACACGCTCATTGTGGCCATCACGGTCACATCGGCACCGTTGGCGCCGTCCGGCTTGATTGTGCAAGCCCTGGATAAGGCTATCCGCCTTTCCTGGCAACCGGGGGGCGAGACCGATCTGTCGCACTACCTTATCTACCGGGGTTCTGCGGCGTCGTTTGATACCACCGGGACGCAGATCGCTTCCATCGGCGCGGACACAACCCGCTTCACGGACGAACCGTTGATCAACGGGCAGACCTATTTCTACAAAATGGTCGTTGTGAATCAGGGCGCCTATGTGAGCCCTCTATCCGCCGAAATATCAGCAACGCCGGAAAGTTTTGATGCAGGATGGGCCATATCATTTGACGGCGTGGACGACTATATCAATATCGACACCGGCACCGATTTCTTCGGGGGACGAACTACGCTGACTATATCTGCCTGGGTGATGCCGGTCATAGAAACTTCCGATTTCACGCAGATGACAATCGTCGCGCCGACAACCCAAAATCCGCAATTTATTCTGTTTGATAATTATCTTTATACCAGTTGGGGGTTGCCTGGGTCGGAAGTGGTGCTGATCTCTGAAACCCATAAGCTGCTGATGAATCAATGGCGCCATGTAGCCGCTACGTATGATGGCCAGATCGCTCGGCTGTTTGTCGATGGGGAGGAGATAGCAAGTATAACGATGCCTGGCCCGTTCCCTGCAGCGGATGGTCCCCTGCCCTTTAGCATTGGCGCCTGGGGAAATGGTTTGGGCATCTTCAATGGAGTGATAGATGAGGTGCGAATTTGGAGCGTTGTCCGTACAGCTGAGGAGCTGACCGCCAACATGCACGACTATCTCTCCGGTGATGAACCGGGCCTGATCGGCTACTGGAGGTTCGATGAGGGGGCCGGAACGGTTGCCTCCGCAACCTTGGCAAGCCCCATGAATGGCGATTTGATGAACGCCCCCACATGGGTAACGTCAACAGCGCCCATACGCCTTGGCGATGCACGTGATATCGTTTCGCCTGCCATGCCGGTTGGCCTTCAAGCAGAAGCAGGGGATGGCTCCGTACAGCTAACCTGGCGCGCAAATAGTGAGGCCGATTTCGCCAGATATGTGATCTACGGAGGCACTGCTCCCGGCTCCTCCACGCCTGTCGATACAAGTTCATCACTCCAGGATACAACTATATTGATGGCGGGCCTGACTAACGACACCACCTACTACTACCGGATAACGGCCATAGATCAATCGGGCAATGAAAGTCCGTATTCAACAGAAATGAGTGCCACACCGGCCGACATGACGAGTCCACCAATCCCACTGGGGCTTGTGGCGGTGGCTGACAATCAATCAATCAACCTCTCTTGGCGACCGGTAGAGGCCGACGATTTCGCCATGTATGTGGTATATGGCGGGGAGACCACGATACCGACAGTCGCAATTGATACGGCTCACAATATCTCGGATTCAACGTTGGTCTTCACAAGCCTGACTAACGGCACTACCTATTTCTATAGATTAACATCCGTTGATAGCAGCGGAAATGAAAGCGACTACTCTGATGAAGTGAGCGCAGCGCCTGTATTGCTCGCACTTGACGAGTTAGCAGGCATACCAAAGACTTATGCGCTGCACCAAAACTACCCAAATCCCTTTAATCCGGTAACCTTGATAAGGTTTGATCTGCCTGAGGCAACCGACCTTGAACTGGTGATCTACGATCTGCGAGGGCGAAGCGTTGTGAGCCTGAGTAAAGGGTGGATATCAGCAGGCTACCATCGGATCATCTGGGACGGCCGCGATAAGACTGGGCTTGGAGTCCCCTCCGGTGTCTACATAGCCCGGTTGGTTACGCCGATCTACACGAAATCGATCAAGATGGTGCTGCTTAAGTAACTCACCACATATCTACAGAAATGTACTGAGTTTTAACCTAATACGGTCGGTAATGTCCTGAGTTTGATGTGTAATGTCCTGAGTTTTGGGGGAGATTAACTCTGTCGAGTACTAGATTGAGTGTATCCAGTCAGAACATCTCGGGTAAAAAAGCGTGATTAATTAAGAGAGACTTCTG
>JACZTQ010000230.1 GCA_022573605.1 Pseudomonadota bacterium
TGAAGGCGGGCGAACTGGGCATCGGAAAGCCAGAAGTGGTGGTCGGACATGTCAAACTCCCATCATTTGGGAGATTGAATCACATCTCAACAGAAATGGGAATCCCGTTTATGGGTCCTGAGCCTAGACTGCCGGTGTCCGCGAGCGGTCACCAACGTCCTGACTTTGCCAGACAGGAGATCGAATTGCACCCCGAACGGGGAGGAAGATAATGTTCGTTGCAAATTCCATCGCCGGCGGCATCCGGAACGCACCCGATCGCCACCGGTTGTCGGCCCTGGCCGGCATCCTGTTCGCGATGGTTGCCGTCATGAGCCTCGGGACACAGGCCGCGCATGCTCAAGACTGGGCCTCCATTGCTGGGGGCGAGCGCAGGATCGTTTTTTATGCGCCGAACCTCAGCGACAAGACCAGGCGCAGCCATGCAAGAGTTACCGCAGATAAACAAACGCGGCAGGAAGTTTCAATTTGGCGAAATATGTCAAAAGGCAAATCTGTTTCTGGCATATTTTTGAGCGAAATACTAGGAGACCGGCATTATAGGGCGACAACCAGCTTGCGTAAAGTTACTAAAACCTGGAATTTTTTTAACGGCAGAAATCTTCGTTTTGGTAAAAAACATAGTACAGGTAATAAAGTTGATATAGTTTATTATATTATCGTAACTGCTGACAAGTTTAATTGTATTATATTTCATCAATACTTAGGAATAGCGATCCACGACGGAACTTCTGCGGGAATTTCGTATCTCGAAGGCTATTACTGTGTTGGCGAGAACGAAGTTATTTCTGACCAAGAGGCGAAATGGATCGTTCGTTTGATCGGAGTCAAGGGTGTCGGTGTGCCCGACCGGCCGCCGGCCGAATAGCACCCTGAATTTGTTCTAGAACAACCCGTCATAGGCGCGCCGCGGGATTTCCACCGCGATGATGGTGAAGCGCTCGGCGGCCAGCGCCTCGACCACCGCCGGGCCGGTCTCGCCGGGGCCGGTCACGGTGACCCCGAAGCCGCCGTAGACCCGCGCCAGCGCGGCGAAATCGGTGCGCTGGAAGTCGACGCCGGCGTTCGCCATCGCCGCTCCGCGCTGTTTCATCTCGATCAGCGCCAGCGACCGGTCGACGAACACCACCACCACCAAGGGCAATCCCAGATCGCGCAAGGTTGCCAGCTCGCCCAGGGTCATCTCCAGCCCGGCGTCGCCCATGAAGGCGATCACCGGCGCCTCCGGCCGGGCATATTTGAACCCCATCCCCAGCGGCAGCGCGCAGCCCATGGTGCAGAGCCCGGTCGATTGCAGCACCCCGCGCGGGTGCATCGCCCGCCACTGCTGGCTCAGCAGGATGCGGTGGGCGCCGCTGTCGATGGTGATGGTCACCTCAGGGGGTGCGGCGGCCAGGATCTCGGCGATCGCCTGGCCCGGCCCCCAGTCGCCCTTGGGCGCGAAAGCGTCGGCAAGTTCCGCCCGGATACAGGCGGGCAGGTCGTCCGGCCACCCGCCCTTGGCCTCGCCATCCAGCGCCGCCAGCCCGCCGGCGACCGAGCAAACCCAGGACAGCCCGGCGTAATGCATGTCGTGGCGGTTCGGCGCATGGGCGAACTCGATCGCCTTGGCCGGGTCCCAGGGGTCGCGCCAGCCGGCCCGCATCTCGATCGGGTCGTAGCCCGCCGCGATCACCAGGTCGGCGGAATCGAACACCGGCAGCACGATCCGGTCGGACTTCGGCGACAGCCCGTGCCCGCCCAGCGCCAATGGGTGGTCCTCGGGCAGGATGCCCTTGGCCTTGTAGCTGGTGACCAGCGGGATGCCGTGCTTCTCGACGAAGACGCGCACCGCTTGCGCCCCGCCGGGCTCGTTCAGCGGGTCGAGCCCCGCCATCATCACCGGGCGCCTGGCGGCGGCGAACATGGCGCGGGCGCGGTCCAGCGCCGGTGACGGCGCGGGCGCCGAGAGCAGGGCGGGGCCGCGCAGCACCACCGGCGGGTCGGGCTGTCCGGTGTCGGCGACCCGGATCGGCAGGTCGATATGCACCGGCCCGGGGCGGCCCGCGAGCGCGATCGCCAGCGCCTTGTCGATCATCGCGTCGATGGCCCCGTCGGGAGCGACAAAAGACGCCTTGCAGATCTGGGCGAAGGCGGCCGAGTGGTCGAACACCTGATGGGTGTAGCGCATCGCCTCCGCCGCGTCGACCGCGCCGGAGATCACGATCAGCGGCACCCGGTCCTGCTCGGCATTGGCGACCACGTTGAAGGCGTTGGCGACGCCGGGCCCGACCGTGGCGACCAGGATTCCCGGCGCTCCGGTGGCGTGCCAGCCGCCCTCGGCCATGAAGCCCGCGGCGTTCTCGTGCCGGGTCAGCACGAAGCGGATGCCGGCGCGCTCGAGCGCGTCGATCAGGGTCAGAACCTCGCCGCCGGGGATGCCGAAGGCGAACCGGCAGCCCGCCGCGTGGAGCCGTCGGGCAATGACATCGGCCGCGTTCATCGCCTTCAGTCCCCCCCCTTCAGTCTCCGGCGAAGGCGCACAGGGTGTGGACCTCGATGCCCATTTCCTTCAGCCGCCCCTCGCCGCCCAGGTCCGGCAGGTTGACCACGAAGGAGGCGGCGACGATCTGCCCGCCGAGCCGCTCGATCAGCTTCACCCCGGCCACCGCGGTGCCGCCGGTGGCCAAGAGGTCGTCGATCAGCAGCACCCGGGCGCCGGCTTTGAACGCGTCGTCGTGCATCTCCATCACCGCCTCGCCGTATTCCAGGCTGTAGGCTTCGACGATGGTGCGCCCCGGCAGCTTGCCCTGCTTGCGGATCGGCACGAAGGGCAGGCCCAGATTGTAGGCGATGGCGCCGCCGAGGATGAAGCCGCGCGCGTCCAGCGCCACCACCACGTCGATGCCGTCGTCGCGATAGGGCGCGGCCAGTTCGTCGATCGCGCGGCGGAACGCCACCGGCGCGGCGAACAGCGTGGTGACGTCGCGGAACTGCACCCCGGGCACCGGGAAATCCGGGATCGTGCGGATGTAGTCGGTCAGAGGTCTGTCGGTCATCAGCGCGGCTCTCGATTCCACTCGGGCGCGATCTTAAGCCCTGCGCCGGCAAAGACAATCACTGCCGGCAAACACCGGATGAAGTCTCGCCGGCGGACAATCATGTCCACCCTACCGGGCGGCGGCGTGTTGCCCGGTAGGGCGGACATGATTGTCCGCCGGGCCTGGTAGGGCGGAGATGATTGTCCGCCGGCGCCGGGCGCGAACCGCGCCGGCAAAGACAATCGGTCCGGCGTCAGGGGCGGCCCGCCAGCACCGGGTGAAGCTGGATGGGCAGGGTCCAGCGCCCGGCAAACGGCTCGGCGCGCAGGCGCTCGACGGCGGCCCGGGCCTGGCGCTCGCGCGCGTCCCAGTCGCCGCTGATCTTCTCGTAGCGGGCGCCGGCACGCTCCAGCAGCGCCTGGCACAGCGCCTGGAACCGGCGCCGCCCGCCGCCGTCGGCAAAATAGCGGATGCCGTCCTGCACGAACGGCACATCGGCGTCGAGCAGCAGGTAGAGGTCGGCCCGCGGCCGCGCCTCCAGCTCCGGCACCGGATGGCCCAGCAGCATATGCGCCCAGGCCGCGGTCATCAGCGGGTCGGTGTCCTCGATCAGCACCGGCCCGGCCCGGGGCGCGATGGCGGCGCGGTGGGCCTCGTGACGCCGGGCCAGCCCGATCAGCTCGTCGGCGCTCCAGGGCCCGTCGCCGCGGGTCGCCTCGTAGGCGCGGCCGTATTCGGGCACCACCGGGCCTCCGAGCCAGGCCGCCAGTTGCTCCGCCAGGGTCGTCTTGCCGACGCTCTCGGAGCCGAACACCACCACCCGCTTCTGGTACCAGGGCCGCACCGGCCCGGGGATCTGGTGCCAGTGCCCGGCCGGGTCCTCGCGGATCGCGCTGCCCGAGACCGGGAAGGCGCGCCGGGTGGGATCGGCCACCAACGGCCGCGCCCCCAGCTCCTGCGCCAGCCGCACGACGTAAGCATCGGCGCCGACAACGAGATCGATCGGCTCCGGGTGCAGGGCGACAATCGCGCGGCGCCAGATCGGCCAGAAATCGGGGTGGTCCTCCGGCTCCTGCGGGATCTCGCGGTCGTGATGCACCACGTTGACGCCGGGCAAGAGCTCGCGCATCCAGGCGGCGCGCAGCGCTCCCGGCACCGGCTCGCCTTCCAGCGTGCAGACCATCACCGTCAACTCGTCCACCAGCGCCGCCGCCATCCGGCAATGCGCGACGTGGCCGGCATGGGGCGGCATGAACTTGCCCAGGAGGAAACCGCGGGTGGTCACGTTCGACGCCTAACCGAGCACCCGCCCGGCGACCGCGTCGAGCTTCGCCAGCAGCGCCGGGTCGCGCTGCTCCGGCGCCGTCATCACGGCGAATTCCAGCGCCCGGTCGCAGCCCTGGGGGCAGGGCGCGCGGGCGCCAGCCAGCATCGGGACCACCTGCTCCACGAGGCTCCGCGCATGTCCGACATTTTCGTGCATGACGGTCAGGATCGAGGTGATGTCGACCTCGCCATGGTCCGGGTGCCAGCTGTCGTAGTCGGTGACCATGGCGATGGTCGCGTAGCAGAGCTCGGCCTCGCGGGCGAGCTTGGCCTCGGGCATGTTGGTCATGCCGATGACATCGGCGCCCCAGTGCTGGCGATACATCCGGCTCTCGGCCAGGGTCGAGAACTGCGGCCCCTCCATGGTCAGGTAGGTGCCGCGAGGATGCGCCTTGACGCCGATCGCGGCGGCGGCCCGGCCCAGCGCCCCGCGCAGCCTCGCACAGGTCGGCTCGGCGAGGCTGACATGGGCGACGCAGCCGGCGCCGAAGAAGCTGCGCTCGCGGTTCACCGTGCGGTCGATGAACTGGTCCACCAGCACGAAGTCGCCCGGCGCCATCTCGTCGCGGAACGAGCCGCAGGCCGAGACCGAGATCACGTCGGTGACCCCGAGCCGCTTCAGCGCGTCGATATTGGCGCGGTAGGGGATCGAGGTCGGGTCGATCCGGTGGCCGCGGCCGTGGCGCGGCAGGAAGGCAACCTCCACATCCCCGAGCCGCCCGGTCAGGATCTGGTCCGAGGGCGCACCCCACGGGGTCTCGACCGTGACCCAGTCCTCGTCCCGCAGCCCCTCGATGGCATAGAGGCCGCTGCCTCCGATCACCCCGATCTTCGCCTTCGCCATCGCATCCCCCCTCGGAGCGTTTTCCACCCTGACGGAGTCAGGCTGGACGCTCAATCCCATTGTTTCGCGCAATTTCCGAGTCGCCAAATGAAGCCATTTGGCTCGAAATTGCGCTAGTCGGGCCGCTCCATCGCCCAGATATCGGTCACCGTGGTGTAGTCCTTGTAGCC
>JACZTQ010000231.1 GCA_022573605.1 Pseudomonadota bacterium
GGGGATCCGGCCGCTGGGGTGATCGGGGGTGGCTTGCGCCGATGACTCATGACGACCCTTGCCGCGCAGCACCCGGCGGAACCGTTGCAAGCCTCCCCCCCGACCCCCCTCCCAGAGGGAGTGGGGGGCGAAATCGGCGGGGGCGGCGCGATTGTCCCCGGCGCAAACACGGGTTTTTGCGCCTGTTCCAAAAGCTGCTGTGCAACTTTTGGGCGCGCTCCACCAGCCCACCCCTCCTCCCCACCCAACCACCGATCATCCACCGAGGTAACATCGGTGGTTGGGTGGGGAGGAGGGGTGGGCTGGTGGAGCCGGAAATCCGTGAAACGGATTTCATCACGGGCAAAGACTCGCGCCGGAAATCCGTGCAACGGATTTCATCACGGGCAAAGACTCTCGCCGGAAATCCGCATGGCGGATTTCGTCACGGGCTAAAGACTCGCGGCGGCCGCGTGACCCCGATCCGGCTCTCGAAGGGCTTGCAATATCCGCCGCGCGGCCTTATTTCTCAGCCACTTCCGTCAACCGCCGCAGAACTGGAGTGCCGCTCATGGCCCGCGTCACCGTCGAAGATTGTGTCGACAAGGTTCCGAACCGTTTCGATCTCGTCATGCTTGCCGCCCACCGCGCCCGCACCATCGCCGACGGCGCGCCGATCACCGTTGAGCGCGACAACGACAAGAACCCGGTGGTCGCGCTGCGCGAGATCGCCGAGGAGACCATTAGCGTCGAGGAACTGCGCGAGCAGGCGATCGAGAGCCACCAGCGTTACGTCGAGGTCGACGAGCCCGAAGAGGACAACATGGCGCTGCTGATGGGCGGGTCCGAAAGTGCGCCGATCTCGACGCCCGACGATCTCGACGAGGAGAAACTCCTGCGCGCGCTGATGGCCGAGCAGAGCCGAAAGTAACCAGCCAGAGCGTTACCGGTGATCCCCGGTTCACCGAAAACGCTCCGGCTTCTTTGTTTGCCGCGATTTCCGAGTCGCAAAGTGACGTCGCTTTGCTCGAAATCGCTCTAACGCACCCGGCCCTCCTCAGCCCCGGGCCGGGACCATGGAGCCGGCCCGTGATCCGTCAGTTCGAACTTGTCGAGCGGGTCAGGGAGTACAACCCCAACACCGACGAGGCGCTGCTGAACCGGGCCTATGTGTTCGGCGCCCGGGCCCATGCCGAGCAGACCCGCCTCGGCGGCGGCCCGTTTTTCGGCCATCCGCTGGAAGTCGCGGCGATCCTGACCGAGCTGCGGCTCGACGACGCCTCGATCGTCACCGCGCTGCTGCACGACACCATCGAGGACACCGCGGCGACCCGCGACGAGATCGCCCGGCTGTTCGGCGCCGAGATCGCCGACCTGGTCGACGGCGTCACCAAGCTGACCCAGCTCGAGCTGACCTCGAGCGAGACCGCCCAGGCGGAGAATTTCCGAAAATTGCTGCTGGCCATGGCGGCGGATGTGCGGGTGATCCTGGTCAAGCTCGCCGACCGTGTCCACAACATGCGCACCCTCGACCCGCTGGCGCCCGACAAGCGCCAGCGCATCGCCCGCGAGACCATGGAGATCTACGCCCCGCTGGCCGGGCGCATGGGCATGCAGTCGATCCGCGTCGAGTTGGAGGACCTGGCCTTCGAGGTGCTGAACCCCGAGGCGCGCACCTCGCTGATGCGCCGCTTCCTCAAGCTCAAGCGCGACACCGGCGACCTGATCCCGCAGATCAGCGCCGAGATTACCGAAGTGGTCGCCGCCACCGGGGTCGGCGTCGAGGTGCAGGGGCGCGAGAAGCGGCCCTATTCGATCTGGCGCAAGATGGAGGAGAAGCAGACCAGCTTCTCGCAGCTCTCCGATATCTACGGCTTCCGCGTGCTGTGCGACGCCGAGGAGGACTGCTACCGGGCGCTGGGCGCGGTTCACCGCCACTGGCGCAACGTGCCCGGCCGCTTCAAGGACTACATCTCGGGGCCGAAGGCGAACGGCTACCGCTCGATCCACACCACCGTCTACGGCGCCGGGGCGATGCGGGTCGAGATGCAGATCCGGACCCGCGCCATGCACGAGGTGGCCGAGACCGGGGTCGCCGCCCACTGGGCCTACAAGGACGGCCACCGGGCCCACAACCCGTTCGCCGTCGATCCCTTCGAGTGGCTGCGCGAGCTCGTCGAGCGGCTCGAGAAAGGCGACGAGCCGCAGGAGTTCCTCGAGCATGTCAAGCTCGACATGTTCACCGACCAGGTGTTCTGCTTCACCCCCAAGGGCGACGTCGTCGGGCTGCCCCGGGGCGCCACCCCGATCGATTTCGCCTATGCGATCCACACCAATGTCGGCGACCACTGCGCCGGCGCCCTGGTCGACGGGCGCCGGGTGCCGCTGTGGACCCGGCTGCGCAACGGCCAGCAGGTCGAGGTGATCACCGCCGAGGGCCAGACCCCGTCGCCGCACTGGGAGGACATGGCCCAGACCGGCCGGGCCAAGGCCGCGATCCGCCGGGCGCTGCGCGAGCGGCTGCGCGAGGAGCAGGCCGGGCTGGGCCGCGATCTCGCCGAGCAGAGCTTCGCCCGGGCCGGGCGCAGCGGCGGCAGGAAGGCGTTCGCGGCGGCGGCGGCCAAGCTGGGTTTTGCCTCGCTCAAGGCGATGCTGGTGAACCTGGCGAGGGGCGAGGTGACCGGGCGCCAACTGGTCGAGGCGGTCTATCCGAGCCAGCCCAAGGGCGCCGGTTCGACGCCGCCGGAGCCGGACTCCGCGAACACCCCGCCCAAGCCCATCGTGCGCGGCATAAGGCGCGGCGCGGCGATCCGGTTCTGCACCTGCTGCTGGCCGATCCCCGGCGACCGGATCATCGGCCTGTCGCGCAAGGGCGGGGTGGTGGTGCATGCGATCTCGTGCCCGCTGCTGGCCGAATTCGAGGACGACCTGGAACACTGGCACGACCTGAGCTGGGACCCGGAAGCCTCGAAGAAGGCGAGCAACGTCGCCCGCATCGACCTGACCCTGGCCAACCAGCCGGGCACCCTGGGCACGGTGTGCTCGCTGGTCGGCGAACAGCAGGCCAATATCGACAATCTGGGCGTCACCACCCGCAAGCCGGATTTTTTCCTGATGAGCATCGACCTCGAGGTCAGGGATGTGAAACATCTGAGCGATATCCTGACCGCACTCAGGGCGCAGAGCTTCGTCAACCAGGTCGAGCGGGCGATCACGCCGCCGGAGCACGAAGCCGAAGAGGCGGCCGGGGAGCAGCCGCGCCTGCCGCTGGGGTCGAGCCCGGCGCCGCGGAACTGAGGGGGGAGCATTGCAGGGCATGGGGGCGAGGTTGAACGGCATGGATTCCGGGGCTGGACGGCGGAGATGATCTTCAAGCGGCGTGACAAACCCCCTCTCATCGAGCGGCTGCGCGAGATCGTCTATCCGCGCAAGGGCTGGTGGCGTGGCTTGGACTATCTCCGCAAGCGCCTGCACCGCCTGCCCGACAGCCCGCACCGCATCGCGCTGGGTTTTTCCTGCGGCGCCGCCGTCTCGTTCACGCCGTTCTTCGGGTTTCATATCGTCATCGCGGCGGCGGTGGCCTGGCTGCTGCGCGGCAACATCCTGGCCGCGGCCTTCGGCACCATCGTCGGCAATCCGCTCACCTTCCCCTTCATCGCCGCGTTTGCGCTGGAGACCGGCTGGCGGATTCTGGGCACCAGTGCAGGCGCCGACGGGAGCGATTTCTCGGTCGGCTGGCTGCTGGACAATATCGAGCATATTTTCCTGCCCTATCTGGTCGGCGGCATCCTGCCCGGGCTGTTTTGCGGTGTGGTATGCTATTGGTTTATCGGCCCGATCGTGGCAGCCTATCAGGGCCGCCGGCGCCGGCGTCTGGCCGCGCGGGCCGAGGCCTGGCGCGCCGCCGCGTTCGAGGAGCAGGAGGCCTACAGACCCGATGACGGGGCCGATGACGGGGAGGAGGGTGACGATGACCGATCATGAGCGGGCGAGGCGTCCGCTGGGGCGGCTGCGCCTCGGGGTCAACATCGACCACGTGGCGACCATCCGCAACGCCCGCGGCGGCGCCCATCCCGACCCGGTCCACGCCGCCCGGATCGCCGAGGCGGCCGGCGCCGACGGCATCACCGCGCATCTGCGCGAGGACCGGCGCCACATCACGGACGCCGATATCGAGGCGCTGACGGGCATGCTGAGGGTGCCGCTGAACTTCGAGATGGCCGCCACCCCCGAGATGCAGGCGATCGCCCTGAAGCATCGGCCGCACGCGGTCTGCATCGTGCCCGAGAAGCGCGAGGAGCGCACCACCGAGGGCGGGCTGGACGTCGCCGCCGACGATAACCGGCTGGCCCATTTCATCACGCCCCTGCGCGAGGCGGGGTGCCGGATCTCGATCTTCCTCGCCGCCGACCGGCGCCAGATCGAGGCCGCGCACCGGATCGGCGCACCGGTGATCGAGCTGCATACCGGGGCCTATTGCGACGCCCATAACGAGGGCCGGTTCGCCGACCGCGACGTCGAGTTGGAGCACCTGCGCGAGATGTCCGCCTTCGCCCATTCGCTGGGGCTGGAGGTCCATGCCGGCCACGGCCTGACCTTCGAGACCGCGGCCCCGGTCGCCGCGTTCCCCGAGGTGATGGAGTTGAACATCGGCCATTTCCTGGTCGGCGAGGCGATCTTCTCGGGCCTCGACAGCGCCATCCGGCGGATGCGCGAGCTGATGGAGCGGGCCCGACGCGAGGCCTTCGGCGAGGGTGCCGCATGATCTGCCCGGCGCATCGGTTCACCCCATGATCATTGGCATCGGCTCCGACCTGGCCGATATCCGCCGCATCGAGCGGACCCTGGAGCGCTTCGGGGAGCGCTTCATCCAGCGCGTCTTCACCGAGATCGAGCAGGCCAAGTCCGAGCGCCGGCGCGCCCGCGCGGCCTCCTACGCCAAGCGCTGGGCGGCCAAGGAGGCGTGCGCCAAGGCGCTGGGCAGCGGGCTGCGCATGGGGGTTGCCTGGCGCGAGATGGGGGTGGTGAACCTGCCCTCGGGCCAGCCGACCATGCGGATCACCGGTGGTGCTGCGGCCCGGCTGCAGGCGCTGGTGCCCGCGGGGCTGCACCCGCGCATCCATGTCACCATCACCGACGACCACCCTTGGGCCCAGGCCTTCGTGGTGATCGAGGCGCTGCCCCCCGACGCGCCCGATCTCCGGCCTCCCCCGGCGGCGCAGCCTTGACTTCGCCGGGACCGGGCGGCACATAGCCCCGACCTCGCCCCCCCTGACACGAGCCTGATTGGAAAGCGCTCCGCATGGCCAGCAAACA